>JAAWSH010000251.1 GCA_022801475.1 Acutalibacter sp.
ACATTCACATATAAATATAAATAGAGAAGAGAGGAGTTTTGCAATATGGAATACACAAGATTAGGCAACACCGGTGCGGAGGTCTCCCGCATCTGCCTGGGCTGCATGAGCTTTGGCGACAGCAGCGTGGGCATGACCGGCAAGGGCTGGGCAATCGACGAGCAGAGCAGCCGGGAAATCATCAAGAGGGCGCTGGACTTAGGCATCAACTGTTTCGACACCGCCAACGTCTATTCGGCGGGCACCAGCGAGGAATTCGTGGGTCGGGCGCTGAAGGATATGACCAGGCGCAATGAAATCGTCCTGGCCACGAAAGTCCACTTCCCTATGGGAGAGGGCAAAAACTGCCGGGGGCTGTCCCGCAAGGAGATCATGTACGAGGTAGACCAGAGCCTCAAGCGGCTGGGCATGGACTACATCGACCTGTACACTATCCACCGCTGGGACCCTAACACGCCCATCGAGGAAACTATGGACGCGCTGAACGACGTGGTGAAATCCGGCAAGGTGCTGTATATCGGCGCATCCTCTATGGCAGCGTGGCAGTTCCAGAAGGCTCAGTATGTGGCGGAGAAGCATGGCTGGACGAAATTTGTCACCATGCAGAACATGTATAATTTGATTTACCGCGAGGAGGAGCGGGACATGATTCCCCTCTGCGAGGACATGGGCGTGGGCCTGACCCCCTGGTCGCCTAATGCCAAAGGCAGGCTGGCAAGAAAGCCCGGCACCGTCACCCAGCGGTACGACAACGAGGCGGTGGGCAAGCGCTTCTTCCCCCTGGAGGACCAGTCTGATCTGGAAATCATCCGCAGGGTGGAGGAAGTTGCCGAAAAGCGTGGCGTGCCCATGATTCAAATTTCTCTGGCCTGGCTGCTGAGTAAACCCGCCGTCACCGCGCCGATCCTGGGGGCCACCAAGCTGCACCACTTTGAGCAAGCCGTCATCGGACTGGATGATGTAAAACTCACCGAGGACGAAATTAAGTATTTGGAGGAACCCTACACTGCCCATAATGTGGTAGGATTTTAAGGAGGAACCGGCATGGAAAAAAGAAGATTAGGAAAATCAGGATTTATGGTCAACCCGGTGGGGCTGGGGTGCATGGGCTTTTCCCATGCCTATGGCGAACCCACGGAGAAGAACGCCGCCATTAAGATGATTCAGAAAACCTACGACATGGGCTACAATTTCTTTGACACTGCTGAGTGCTACACCGGTATCAACGCCGATGGCACAACTTCCTACAATGAGGAACTGGTGGGCGAGGCCCTGCGCAGTGTGCGGGACAAGGTGTTCATCGCCACGAAGATGGGCATTACCTTCACCGAAAGCGGTTCTGTACTGGACAGCAGTCCCGATAAGATACGGAAGTCTGCGGAGGGCAGCCTTAAACGTCTGGGCACTGATTATATCGACCTATATTATCAACACCGCATTGACCCCAAGGTGGAGCCAGAAGTGGTGGCCGAAACCATGGGTCAGCTTATCAAAGAGGGCAAGATCCGTTCTTGGGGCATTTCCGAGACCGGCGAGGACTATCTGCGCCGCGCCAACTCCGTATGCCCAGTGACAGCCATCCAGAACCGCTACTCCATGATTGCCCGGGATTATGAGCCGCTGTTCCCGGTTCTGGAGGAACTGGACGTGGCGCTGGTGGCATTCTCCCCGCTGGGCAACGGCTTTTTGAGCGGTGCATACAATGTCAACGACAAATTTGCCGAGGGCGTGGATTTCCGCAGCCATATGCCCCAATACACTAAAGAAGGCTTCGAGGCGGGCAAGCCGCTGTTTGACTATCTGGCTCAGCTGGGCAAGGAGAAGAATGCCACACCGGGCCAACTGTCCCTGGCATGGATGATCCGCAAAAAGCCCTGGATCGTGCCCATCCCCGGCAGTAGGAAGGAGCACCGTTTGCAGGAGAATTTCGGCTCCTGTGACGTAGCACTGACAGCGGAGGAAATCGCTAAAATTGACAACTTGCTGGACACGATGAACCTACCTGTTTACGGCAGAAGATAAAGGAGGAAAAATCATGTCAGATTACTTGGGAAAAAACACATTCAAACTGGGCTTTGGCCTGATGCGACTGCCGAAGCTCTCAGACGGCAAGTCTGAGGACATCGACCAGACCAAAAAGATGGTGGATATGTTCCTCGTCGCAGGCGGAACATATTTTGACACTGCTTATGTGTACGATGATGGTCTGTCCGAAGAAGCGACCAAGCTGGCCCTGGTAGACCGCTACCCCCGTGACAAGTACACCCTCTGCACCAAGCTGTGCGCCTGGCTGCAGTGCCACGACGAGGCGAGCGCCAAGCAGCAGTTCTACACCAGCCTTAAGCGTACCGGGGCCGGGTACTTCGATTACTACCTGCTCCATGCCCTGCAGCGCAACAACTACAAAAAGTACGATGAGTACCATATTTGGGAATTTGCCCAGGAGTTGAGACAGAAAGACCTCATTAAGAATTGGGGCTTCTCCTTCCACGCCGACCCTGACCTGCTGGAGGAGCTGCTTACCGACCACCCCGAGGTTGACTTTGTGCAGCTGCAAATCAACTATGCCGACTGGGAGAACCCCGGCGTAGCCTCCCGGCAGTGTTGGGAAATCTGCCGCAGGCACAATAAACCGGTCACCATCATGGAGCCGGTGAAGGGCGGGGCGCTGGCGAACCCCATCCAGAAGGTGCAGGATATCTTCAAAGCTGCCGCGCCGGAGATGTCCTTTGCGAGCTGGGCTATCCGATTTGCCGCCAGTCTGGACGGCATTATCACCGTGCTCTCCGGTATGAGCAACATCCAGCAGATGGAGGATAATCTCAGCTATATGAAGGACTTCCAGCCCCTGACCGGCGCGGAGCAGGAGGTTGTCAAGAAGGCCCAGGCGGCGCTGGTGGAGGACAAATCTATTCCCTGCACCGCTTGCCATTACTGTACCGGCGGCTGCCCTCAAAACATACCCATCCCGGAGGTTTTCGCGGTGAAGAACGATGTAGTGGCAAACGGCGCTTGGGACGGCGGCAAGCGGGGCTACTCCATCGCCACCGCCAACAAGGGTAAGGCCGGGGAGTGCATCCAGTGCGGACAGTGCGAGGCGGCGTGCCCGCAGCATCTGTCGATTATCGAGCTGCTGGGTGAGTGCGCGAAGGCTATGGAATGAGGAGAATCTGTATGGGCAAATTCTATGACAATATCGATAAAAAATTTGGTTTCGGCTGTATGCGCCTGCCCCTTCTGGAGAGTGGCGAGGTAGATACTGCGCTGTTCAGCACAATGGTAGACTACTTTCTGGACAACGGCTTCAACTATTTCGACACCGCCCATGGTTATGTGGGCGGGAAGTCCGAGCCCGCCCTGCGGGAGTGCCTCACCAGCTGCTACCCCCGGGATAAGTACATCCTCACCGACAAGCTATCCACCCACCACTTCAATAGCGAGGAGGAGATACGTCCCCTGTTCGAGAGCGAGCTGAAGGCCTGCGGCGTGGACTACTTTGACTTCTATCTCATGCACGCCCAGGATGCCAACATCTTCGCCAAGTTCAAGAAGTGCCGGGCCTATGAGACCGCATTGCAGTTCAAAGCGGAGGGCAAGATCAAGCACTTCGGCATCTCCTTCCACGACCGCGCCGCCGTATTGGAGCAGATCTTGACTGAGTACCCACAGATAGAGGTTGTACAGATACAGCTCAACTACGCCGACTATGATGACCCCTCTGTAGAGAGCCGCAAGTGCTATGAGGTATGCGAGAAGCATGGCAAGCCGGTCATTGTCATGGAGCCGGTCAAAGGCGGCAGTTTAGTCACCCTGCCGGAGGAAGCGCAAAAGGTATATGATGCGTTGGGGAATGGAATGTCCAATGCCAGCTACGCCATCCGCTTTGCAGCTGGGTTCGACAATATCATGATGGTACTCTCCGGCATGGGCAATATGGAGATGATGGAGGACAATGTCAGCTACATGAAGGACTTCCAACCTCTTTCCGCAGAGGAGCGGAGCGCCGTAGACAAGGTAACAGAGATTTTCCGCAGCCAGAACCTTATCCCCTGCACCGCCTGCCGGTACTGCATGGAGGAGTGCCCCAAAGGTATCCACATTCCCGACCTGTTTGCCCTGTTGAACGCAAAAAAGTGCTTCGGCAACTGGAACACCGACTACTACTATAACAACATTCACACCGCCGTGGGCACGAAAGCTAAAGACTGCTCGAAGTGCGGCAAGTGTGAGAAGATTTGCCCCCAGCACCTGGAGATTCGGAAACTGCTGGAGGATGTGTCGACAGAGTTTGATAAATAGAATCTTTTGCCCAAGAGCCGGACAGATTGTCCGGCTCTCGCTTTTTCACATAAGATTTTCTAATGCTATGACGTGGAAATTCGAATTGATTCTGCTCAAAAATCACGATACAATAAAGACAGAAATAATAATCTATTTGAGGAGGAATCACTATGAAAGACGTAATGATTTTAACCGGTGCAGGACAGATTGGTATGGCGATTGCCCGGAG
>JAAWSH010000161.1 GCA_022801475.1 Acutalibacter sp.
GCAAAGGTGGATTTTCCGCTGGCAGTGCCGCCGGATATGCCTACAAGATAGGGTCTATGCTGGTTTGGCATAAAATCAGCTCCTTTTTTGAGATATGGTAACATGGCGTAAAAGAAAAAGCAAGCGGTTTGGGCCAAGTGGGAATGTCCAAACGCGCGGCTGCCGCTCCTTGAAAAAAAGAATCCCATGCGTTATACTGTAAGGGCAAAGATAAAAACGCAACGCGCGTTTGCGCCAGAGCCGGTAGGTAGCCCGGCCGTCCCGCCAGCCTTTTGGCGGGGTAAGTAACCCTCCCCTCCGGGTCGTCCGTTCTTTGTTTATGACTATTTTAGGAGGGTTTTCCATGAACGAAGTGACGGCAAAATTGACGGTGTTCTTTGAAGCGCCCTTTTGGGTGGGCGTTTTTCAGCGCACAGAGCGGGGCAGGCTTTATGTTAGCAAGGTGACCTTTGGGCCAGAGCCCACAGACCCCATGGTGTGGGAATTTTTGCTGCGGAATTGGTCCAAGCTGCGCTTTAGCCCGGGTGTAGGGACAAAGCCTCCCCGGGAGGCCGCCAACCCCAAAAGAGCCCGGCGCTTGGCACAAAAGCAAACCCAAGAGGTCGGCGTTGGCACTCGGTCCCAGCAGGCGCTGCAGCTTCAGCGGGAGCGGCGAAAAGCCGGAAGCCAGGCAGAAAGCCGGGAACAGCGCCAGGCGGAGCAGGACCGGCTCTATCAGCTGAAACGGGAAAAGCGGAAGCAAAAACACCGGGGCCGGTAGCGGCGGTCTTTTTAAGATGGCTCTTTGTCTGCTGAAAAACATCTGCGTAAGCCGCTGGACCAGAACAAGGAGGAATAGCATGAAAGAATTGATCGAGAACGAGCAGGGGATAGAGCGGGCGCTGCTGATCTCCTTGGACACGGGCGAATACGACGCCCAGGCATCTTTGGAGGAGTTGGGCGAGCTGACGGAGAGCGCTGGAGCTGATCCGGCCTTTACCCTGACCCAAAAGCGTCCCGCGCCGGAAACCGCCACCTGTCTGGGATCCGGCATGGCGGAGGAGGCCGCGCAGCTAATCCGGCAGGAGGAGCTGGACCTGGCCATTTTTGACCGGGAATTGACGCCCACCCAGATTCGTAATCTGGAGGAGTTGTTCGGCGTGCGGGTTATTGACCGAACCATGTTGATTTTGGACATCTTCGCCCAGCGGGCCCGAAGCCGGGAGGGCAAGCTGCAAGTGGAATTGGCTCAGCTGCGCTACATGCTGCCCAGGCTTACCGGCCGGGGCACGGCGCTGTCCCGGCTGGGGGGCGGCATTGGCACCCGAGGCCCTGGCGAAACCAAGCTGGAAACCGACCGGCGGCATATCCGGCGGCGCATTGCCAGCCTAAAGGAACAGCTGGCGGAGTCGGAAGCGGCCCGTGGGGTGATGGAAAAGCGGCGGCAGAAAAACGGCGTGGTCACGGTAGCTCTGGTGGGTTACACCAACGCGGGGAAGAGCACCCTAATGAACCGCCTGACCCAGGCGGGGGTGCTGGCCGAGGACAAGCTCTTCGCTACCCTGGATCCCACGGCCCGCTCTTTAAAGCTGCCGGGGGGCAAGCCGGTGATGCTCATCGACACGGTGGGCCTGGTGCGGCGGCTTCCCCACCACCTGGTGGAGGCCTTCAAATCCACCCTGGAGCAGGCCGCCACGGCGGATATTCTGCTGAACATTTGCGACGCTTCCAGCCCGGAGGCCCAAGAGCACCTGCAAGTGACCGAAGAGCTGCTAAACAGCCTGGGCGGGGCGGGCCGTCCGGTAATTCCCGTGCTGAACAAATGGGACGCGGTGGAGGATAAGGAGAGCGTACCCCGGCTGCCAGGGGCAGTGCGTATCAGCGCCCTGCACGGCGACGGTGTGGACCAGCTGCTGCAAGCAGTGGAGGATAATCTGCCGGAAAAGAGCTTTGAGGTAGAGCTGCTGCTGCCCTTTGCCAAAAGCGGCCTGGCGGCAAAGCTGCGGGAAGAGGGCGCGGTGTTACGTGAAGAGTACGTGGCCCAGGGGCTTTTGCTGAAAGCCCGGGTGGACCGGCGGCTTTACGGGCTGGTGCGGGAATTTGACCAGAATCCCATAGCGGAAGGGGAGGAGGCCTAATGTTCTACCATGCCAGCCCAGTAGAAGGTATAAATATACTGGAACCGCGTATATCCAACCATAAGCAGCCGCGAGTGTATCTCTCTAAAAAGCGGGAGAACGTGCTGCCCTATCTAAGCAACGCTGTGGAAAAGTACTGTAAAGAGACTGGCTTTTCCTATAACGGCCCCTGGTATAAATGGGCCAGCTACGGCTTTCACAACGGTCTTGTCCGGCTGGACGAGTACTATCCAAACGCCTTGGAGGACACTTATAGAGGCGTTTCCGGCTATATTTACCGGATAGACCAGGTCCCCGGAGGGGAGGAGCAGGAGGATATTCCGGACGCGGTGGTCACCGGCCAGCCCGTGCCGGTTTCCGGCTGCGAGTTTGTGCCCGACGCCTATGAGGCCATTCTGCGGGCGGAAAGGGAAGGCCTGCTGCTGGTTCGCCGCTATGAGGAAATGCCGGAGGGTATGCTAAGGTGGATCGACGCCACCATCAAGCGGGAGTATGAGCAGGCCGCTGGCATTTCCACATATAGGCATTTCTTAAATGACAAGTTTCCTGAAATTCTGGGGGCTGGGGGAGGAAATGCATAGCTATTTGAATAAAATGAATAAATATGCATTTTCTCTCTTGCTTTTTCCAAACTTTGCGTTATAATAAGAGCAAGAAAATGAAGCGGAAATCATTGATAAAGAAAGGGTTGTGCAAAATCATGGCAAAAGAAATTAAAAAAGTCGTACTGGCGTACTCTGGCGGATTGGATACCTCCATCATTATCCCCTGGCTGAAGGAGAACTACAATAACTGCGAGGTCATCGCGGTCTCCGGCGACGTGGGCCAGGGCACCGAGCTGGACGGCCTGGAGGAGAAGGCCAAAAAGACCGGGGCCAGCAAGCTGTACGTGCTGGACCTGAAAGAGGAGTTTGTACAGGATTATGTATACCCCACAGTAAAGGCTGGGGCTGTGTACGAGAACAAGTACCTGTTGGGCACCTCCTTTGCCCGGCCCATTATTGCCAAGGGCATCGTGGAGATCGCCAAGAAAGAGGGCGCCGACGCCATCTGCCACGGCTGCACTGGCAAGGGCAACGACCAGGTGCGCTTCGAGCTGGCTATCAAGGCCTACGCGCCGGACATGACCATCATCGCTCCCTGGCGCATTTGGGACATCAAGAGCCGGGAAGAGGAGATCGACTACGCCGAGGCCCACAATGTGCCGCTGAAGATCAACCGGGAGACCAACTATTCCAAGGATAAGAACCTGTGGCACCTGTCCCACGAGGGCCTGGACCTGGAGGATCCCTCCAACGAGCCCCAGCATGAGAAACCGGGCTTTTTGGAGCTGGGTGTCTCTCCCCAGCAGGCCCCGGACGAGCCCACCTACATCACCCTGCACTTTGAGAAGGGCGTAGCTACCAGCCTGAACGGCGAGACGCTTTCTGGCACGGATATGGTGGCCAAGCTCAACGAGCTGGGGGGCAAGAACGGCATCGGCTTGGCGGATATTATCGAGAACCGCCTGGTGGGTATGAAATCCCGGGGGGTGTACGAGACCCCCGGCGGTACCATTCTTTACCATGCCCACAATAAGCTGGAAGAGCTCTGCCTGGACAAGGAGACCTATCATTATAAGCAGCAGGTGGCCCTGAAGTTCGCGGACTTGGTGTATAACGGCCAGTGGTACACCCCCCTGCGCCAGGCCTTGTCCGCCTTTGTAGACTCCACCCAAGAGACCGTGACTGGCGACGTGAAGCTGAAGCTGTACAAGGGCAACATCATCGACGCCGGGGTGACTTCGCCCTATTCCCTGTACGACGAGGACATCGCCACCTTTGACGAGGACGAGGTCTACAACCAGGCCGATTCCGCCGGGTTTATCAACCTGTTCGGGCTGCCCATCAAGGTCCAGGCCAAGAAGGGTCTGACCTATGATAAGTGAGGCAAATCCACAAGTGGAACTGATCGATATATACGACAGAGACGGCAATCCCACCGGTGCCCTGCGGGATAAGGATGCGCCCCTGGGCCCTGACGAATACCGGATGGCGGTGGGTATCTGGATTATGGGTTCTGACGGCAGGATATTTCTCACCCGCCGCAGCCTGGAAAAGAAATACGCGCCTGGAAAATGGGAGAACCCCGCCGGCCACGTTCAGGCGGGGGAATCCCCGCTTCACGCGGTGATACCGGAACTGTACGAGGAGACCGGCCTGACCGTTACAGAGGACCAAATAAAGAAGCTGGGCTGCTCCTGTTCCTGGCCCTACTTAGGCAGGGACTACGGTGTGCGCATGGAGGTGGAGTTGGACCAGGTGCGCTTTCAAAAAGGCGAAACCTGCGGAGCGCGGCGGGTGGATTTCGCGGAGTTTGTGGGATTTACCCAGGAGGAAG
>JAAWSH010000162.1 GCA_022801475.1 Acutalibacter sp.
CAGCTTGGCAATGTAGGCGGTGAACCTTACTGGAGCTGGTACGGATTTCCCGACCGGGTTGAATGGTGTGCCTGTTTCGTTTCCTGGTGCGCCAATGAATGTGGTTATCTTGATAAAGGCATTATCCCCCGCTTTTCCGGTTGTGACACCGGCATGGCCTGGTTTAAGAATAAAGGTCAATGGCTGGACGGCAGGTCTGCACCAGAATCGGGAATGATCATCTTCTTCGACTGGCCGGATGAATATGGGGTACTTGACGGCAGCTCCGACCATGTTGGCATCGTGGAGAAAGTCGAGGGCGGCAGGGTATATACCATTGAGGGGAACTCCGGCGACGCCTGCCAGAGGAATAGCTATCCCATCGGATATTCCAGCATCCTGGGGTATGGAGCGTCAAGTTTCGTATAATGCAGGAGGTTTTATGATGCAAAATGTAGGAGCAATAGCAGAAAGAGATTATCTTAAAACTGTTGAAGGCGGCAATTGAAAAGGATAAACAGTCAGAATAACATTTGAAAAAGCAAATAAATATGTTAAAATGATTCTGCAATCTTTTACCCGCAGGAGGGAGTTCCGATGCAGAATATCATAAAAACAAAATTTTCGTGCCAGCGCAACGGCCTAATCATTCAGGGTACCGAATATAGGCCCAAGGGCAGCGGATTGCCGATTGCTATAGTCAGCCATGGATTTATGGCAAATCAGGCAACAGTCAAGCACTACGCACAGTTTCTTGCAAAAATGGGTTATGCAGCTTTCTGCTTTGATTTTTGCGGCGGCTGTGCAGTCCTGGGCAAAAGCCAGGGGAAAACCACGAAAATGTCCGTACAGACAGAGGTCTGTGATTTACTCGCGGTTATAGAATATACCCGCACAGCATCCTACACAGGCGCAGCCCGTGTACTCCTTATGGGGTGCAGTCAGGGCGGGTTGGTTTCAGCCCTTACAGCGGCGAAGTTGAAAAAACAGGTTGAAAGTTTGGTTCTGTTCTATCCGGCTTTTTGTATCCCAGATGACGCACGAAAAGGCAAGATGATGTGGGCAAGGTTCGATCCAAAAAATATTCCGGATACGCTTCGGTGCGGACCCATGAAGCTGGGCAGATGCTATGTGGCTGATGTTATCCAAATGGACCCCTTTGCAGAGATCAAAGGATATGAGGGTGACGTACTGATTGTTCATGGGAGCAGCGATAAAATTGTGAATATCCGCTATGCACAGCAGGCTGCCCAGGCGTATAAAGCTGAACCTATTAACAGAAAAACCGTTTTCCATGTAATCGAGGGTGCTGGGCATGGTTTTTCAAAGCGGCATGATCGGGCTGCGATGGAGTATTTGAGTGGATTTTTGAGTTAAAACAAACATTAAGTATAGGAGGACAATACGATGGAAAACACAAGGTCAATGGCCATTCAGATGCCCGAGGAAACCTATCAGCGGCTGAAAGCCTACCTCAAGCGCCACAAGGTCAAGCAGAAAGACTTCGTCATCGGGCTGGTGGAGGCGGCAATGGAAAAAGAGGCGAATGCCGCGCCGGGAGCCGATAGCGAGTAAGCAAAAACAGTTGCTTTTTCCTCCGTTTCGGGGTATAATAGGGACAGAGAGAAGGTGGTTGTCATGAACAGAGCGATAGAGGACCTCTCGATTGCGAATGATTTTATCTTTGGTGAAATAATGCGCCAGCCGGAGAACGTCAAGCCGCTCCTGGAGGCAGTGCTGGAAAAGAAAATCGCCGAGATCACCTATATCGAAAAGCAGCAGGACATCAAGGACGGCTTCGAGCTGCATGGCATCCGTCTGGACATTTCCCTGGAGGATGACCAAAAAACGCAGTACGCGGTTGAGATGCAGACCGGCAGCGCCTGCGACTTGGAGCGCAGAATCCGTTATTATCAGAGTTCCCTGGACCGCCGGACGTTGGAGGTTTCCGAGCGATATCGGGATTTGAAGGATAGCTACGTGATCTTTGTCTGCACGGACGATTATTATAAACGTGGGCTGGCGCTGTACAAGCGCAAAAGCGTCATTGAGGGCGCGGAAGATATCGTCTATGAGGACGGCTCCCACGCATATATCTTGAATGCAAACTTTACGGTCTCCAATATGGGAGAACCTGCGCTGGAATTCTTGCGTTACATCAACGCGAAATACCGTAAACTGCCTATTGACATCTCTGGTTCCGGTTATCTGACGCAGATCGACCGGGCGGTGGAGGACATAAAAGCCGACGACAGGAAGGTGGAGAGATTTATGACGCTGGCGGCGAAGTTAGAGGATGTGCGGTTTGTCGCACTGAGAGAGGGCGAGGAAAAAGGCCGGGCCGAAGGGGAACACAACGCCAAGGTTGGCTTGGTCAAGCGGCTGTTAGCGCGAACCAAATCTTTGGAAGAGATTGCCGATATCTGCGACCTGGATCTGGACGAGGTCAAAAAAATAGCGGAGGAAAGCGAATAATCGCTTCGCCGCATAGTGGTGAAATGTCAGTAGGGGTTCGAATCGCGTACTGAAAAAACCGGAAAAAAGTGGCATCTTTTAAGCAAGAGTTGTTTTGACGGCTTTTCAAAAGACCCGAAACCCGCATAAATACTGGCTTTTTTGACCCCACAGCGGCCCCTGGCATCTTTTAAGGATGGTCGAGCCAGCGTAATACTGGCACTAGTCCGCGTATCCACATAGGTGGATACGCGAACTTTTTTTATTTACAGTCAGGCGGCATCTTTTAAGTACGGTAGGGCCAAAGGACCTTGCTTTTGGCATAGATAAGCTCCTACTTACCGACCTGGAACGCAAGGTAAGGAAATTTTTTGACCGGGATACCGCGTACAATCTTCCCAGTTCCGGTAAAAAAGACCGCCAGGGAATTCCCCCTAGCGGTCCTTTTTTATGAACGGATAAGCGTTTTAACCACAATCTATCTGTTAGTTCACCCGGAACCGGCTGATCAGCTGGTTCAAAGCCCTGGCCTGGCCAGACAGCTCTTTGGATACTGCCGCGCTCTCCTCAGCGGCAGCGGCATTTGCCTGCACCACTTTAGAGATGTCCTTGATTCCGTTTTCGATCATTGTAATCCGCTCCGACTGCTGTACACTGGCAGCCGCGATCTCATCCATCAGCTCCTTAATGGACTGCACGCAACTATGGATGACCTGCATGGCAGAAACAGCCTGGTCTGTAGACTCTGTCCCGGTCTTTACATCCTGGATGGAACAAGCCACCAGGGTATTGGTGTTCTGGGCAGCCTCCGTGGATTTGGAGGCCAAGTTCCGCACCTCGTCCGCCACAATGGAAAACCCCTTTCCCGCCACCCCGGCCCGGGCCGCCTCTACCGAGGCGTTCAGCGCCAAAATGTTGGTCTGGAAGGCAATGTCCTCAATGGTCTTGGTGATACTGGCAATTCGAGAGGAGGACTGGTCAATGTTCTTTGTGGCCTCCATCAGCCGCCCCATCTTTATATCCGCCTCTTCCGCATATCCAGTGGCCTTTGCCACCAGCTCTCCGGCGCTGCCGCAGCGCACCGCGCTGGTTTGAATCTGGGTAGTAATCCCCGTCACATTTTCTACCAGACCGGCAATAGAGGCTGCCTGTTCCGCAGTGCCCTGGCTTAGCACCTGGGCGCCGGTAGACACCTGGTCCGCGCTGGTATCTACCTGGTGGGCCACCTGGGTAATATCCCGGATCACGTGGGCCAGGTTGGCATGAATGGTCTGCAAGCTCTGCCACAGGGCCTGGAAATCGCCTATATACAGGCCCTCGTTTTTCTCCACGTCCACGGAGAGATTCCCCTTTGCAATCTCCCCTAAAACCCGGTCTACGTCATTAATCGTCTCCCGCAGGCAGTCGCATACCCGCTGGGCGGTTCGGGCGATTTTTCCAATCTCGTCCCCCCGGCTGGAAAAGCCCTCCAGGTCCGCCCCGGCGGAAAGGTTCAGGTCCCCTAAACGGCGGATAGCCCCTTCTACCACCATCAGCTCCCGGCTCTCCCTGCGCAGAATCAGTAAGGTAATCAGAACAATGACCCCGGCCACCAGGGCACACAGCACCCCTACAATAATCCGCACCGCGGTTACCGCGCGAAAAACCTCTGTGGCGCTCTCCCGCACCATAAAGGCCCAGCCACGGTCTTTTAGGTATTTATAGACCACCAGCTGCTCCCTGCCGTTTTCGTCCCGGTAAGAGTATGTGCCCGCCTGGGTATTTCCATCTTTTTTAATGATTTGGAGAATCTCCTGGTAGCCGATGTCCGTGGTCTCCGTGTTCAAAAGCTCCTCGTCCATGTGGTATAGGTATACCCCGGACTCCACATTGAGAAAGGCATATTCGCTGTCTGGCAACCCCTTAATGTCCAAGTTCATCAATGCATCCATCAGATGGCTGGCATAAACCCCCGCCCCCACATATCCCAGGCACTGCTCCTCCTGAAAAATGGGGTAATACATGGAAAGAATCATGCTGCCTGTGCCAGGGGACTTCATAATTCCCAGGTTGGTCAGCTGCTG
>JAAWSH010000163.1 GCA_022801475.1 Acutalibacter sp.
TCAAAAATCCTCGTCAACCGACAGGTTGACTTGCGGTTTTTTCCTGGAATCTGACCACTTCTGACCAAAAATTCGTCATTCCCTTTATTATCAAACAAGCTCTAGTCGAGTCAGAATGCTTCCCGCTGGGAATCTTTCCGGTTCTGAGATTGCGCTTTGACGATTCGCTCCGTCCTTTGCCAGCCTCATATTTTTTCCTTTTAAGGAGGAACTTATTTATGCGTACTTTGGATCTTTCCGGCCCCTGGAAACTGCGGGCCGAGTTTCTGGACATGACCCCTGGGCGCTTTCAGGAGGTGCTGGACCGCCCAGAGGGGAAATTTGACGTTTACCACGGGAAAATGCCCAATGCCTTTCCCAGCAAAGAGGGATTTATCACCGCCAATGTGCCCTGTGATGTGATTACCCCCCTGGTGGAGGCGGAGATCATCAGCGAACCCTTTCTTAAAACCAATACCAAGGACTGCCTGTGGATCCGGGACTTTTCTTGGTGGTTCATCCGGGAGTTCCAGGTGGAAGAAGACCTGTTGAAAGAGGAAATTGTTCGCCTGTACATTGAAATGCTGGACTTTAAGGCAGACATTATTATTAATGGAAAGCCCGCCGGCCACCACACCAATGCGTTTTGCCCCTTCTGTGAGGATGTGAAGCGATTTTTAAAGCCTGGCGCAAACCAGATTATTATCCGCTTGACCTCCGGCATGGAGGACCACTATCCCAAGGACAGCATTGCCTTTTACTGTGCCAGTGAAAATGCCATCTGCGACCAGCGCGTCTATACCCGCAAGCCCCAGTTTACTTATGGCTGGGACTGGTGCCAGCCACTACCCACCTGCGGCATTGGCCGGGGCATTCGCATCGAGGCCTTCACCGGGGCCCGGGTGGCTGCCAGCCGGGTGGATACGCTTTCTGTGGACAAGAACTGCGCACATGTGCGCTTTGTCTTTGAACTGGAAAAGAGCGACATGTGTTCTTCGAAAGAAGCTATACTGGAATATGAGCTGCTAGATGGCGAGATTGTGGCTTTTGCTGGCAAACAGACCTTGCTGCTTACCGGCGGTGTGAACTATGCGGAAGAGTCCGCTGTGGTGGAAAATGCTAAGCTCTGGTGGCCTAACGGTTATGGAGACCAGCACCAGTATATCTTCCGGGTAAAAGTGACCTGCGGCGGGCGCAGTATTACTGCAAAGGATAAAAAAATAGGCTTGCGTACGGTAGAGATCGACCACTCCAAGCTAGAGGACGGTACCCGGAATTTCTTCTTCAAGGTCAATGGCGTGCGGGTTTTCTGCAAGGGCGGCAACTGGGTACCCACAGACTCCGTGTACCTGCGTACGCCAGACAGCAGCTACCGCACGCTGGTAGACGAGGCCAAGGCCGCGGGCTTTACCATGCTGCGGATGTGGGGCGGCGGCACCTACGAGCCGGATTGTTTCTATGAGTACTGCTCGGAGGACGGTATTTTGCTAATGCATGACTTTATGTATGCATGCGGCTATTACCCAGACCATGACCCGGCCTTTTTGTTTGAGGCCGAGCAGGAGGCCGAGCACCAGACCAAGCGCCTGGCCCACTATGCCTGCATGGGGGTGTGGACAGGCAACAACGAGATTGCGGAGTCCTACACCGACTGGTTCCCGGAGCCTATCAAGCTGCCTCGGTTCTATGGCGAAAAGATTTTCAACTATATCCAGCCTCGGGCTGTGCACCGTAATAGCCCGTTGATTCCTTACATGCCCTCCTCCCCTTACTTTGGCGACCCCAGGGCCAACCAGGTGGATGACGGCGACGTACATGCCTGGACCTACCTGGGCAGGGACCCCAACACCAAGTTCAAATTCCAGTATGAGCTGGAGGCCTTTGACCGGATGCCCGCCCGGTTCTCCAGTGAATATGGCTTCTTCGGGGCCCAGATGGAGAGCACAGTCCGCCGGTACCATGATGGGGAAGAGCTGGACCGGGAGGGAGCTATTTGGAAGCACCACGGCGAGTTCGACCGGAAGCGCGAGCCCATCGACGGGGCCATCAACCGGCACCTGACGGAATTCTCCGCTCTAGACACCAAGGGTTATCTGCTGTACAGCGGCATCATGCAAGGCTGCTTGTACGCGGAGATGGCCGAGGCCATGCGTCAGAAGCCCTATGGCGCTGGAGACCTGATCTGGATGTACAACGACTGCTGGCCTGAGACCGGCTGGACCATCATCGACTACTACCTGACCCGCAAGGTAAGCTTTTACTTCCTAAAGCGGGCTTTTGCCACCCGAAAGCTGATTGTCCGGCAAAGCGAAGGTGGTGCGCTGGTAACAGTGATCAACGAAAGCCCCGAAGCCCTGGAGGCTAAGCTCAGTATTGGTTATATGGGCTTTGATGGTAAAACTGGTGCTGTAGTAGAGAAGAGCGTGCAGGTTGGGTCTCATAGTTGGCAGCAGTTTACCGTTGAGGTATCTGGCGACCTGACAAAGGGTTTCTTCTTTGCCAAAGGAGATGGCTTTGAGACCGCCGACAGCCTGCGGGCCTATTACCGGGACTACTCCTTCCCCAAGGCCCAGGTGAAGATCGACCGGGTGGAAGAAGACGGGAACGATCTGCTGGTTACGGTTTCGGCAGACGCCTATGTGCCGGTGGCCTATTTGCAGGCTGAGGACGACCGGGTACACTTTAGTGACAATTACTTTAAGCTGTACCCAGGAGAGAGCAAGACCATCCGTCAAGAGGGAAGCCACAACCAGCCTAACCTGGCAGTGGCGGAGATGACCCCAGGTGAGAGAGAAAAGCTCTAAACACAATAGACAGATAAAGCAATAAAAGAAGCCCCCGCTGTTGGTTGGACAGCAGGGGCTTCTTTTATGTAATAGGGGAACGTGTTTTATAGTTAACACAGTTCAAAAGCGGTAGAATACCTCTTTTGAACCAGGCGGCGTAGTCGCCCAGCTTGAAAATCGGTACATACCGATTTTCAAGTGTGTTTACTATACCCCTACTGGTTCAAAAATTCCAGGTTCTTCCGGATAAATTCCACCCGCTGGCGTACGCAGTCCGCAGTGCGGTATGGGTCCCGGGGTGTGTTGAACACATAGTCCGTCAGCCGGCCGATGTCCGTAGAGGCCACGTGCAGCCGGGTGTCGCTGGAGGCGTAGTAGATGTACACCTTGCCGTCCGGGGTATCGATGGCCCCGTTCGTGAACACCACGTTGCTGACATCCCCCACTCGTTCGCCGCCATAAGGGGCAATGAGGAATCCGCCAGGCTCAGCTATCACCTTAGCGGGGTCCTCCAAGGCAGTGGCAAAGGCATAGACCACGTACCGAAGGCCATCGGCGGTATTGCGCACCCCGTGGGCAATGTGAATCCATCCCTTGTCCGTCTTAATGGGCACAGCGCCCGCGCCGTTTTTGCTCTCGGTAATGGTATGGTAGCGCCGGATGGAGGTCATGCGTTCCTCATCGATTTCGGCGTGGGTGATGTCCTTGCACAGGCCAAAGCCAATGCCCCCGCCGCTGCCGGTATCTATAAAGTCGTCCATGGGCCGGGTGTAAAAGGCGTACTGGCCGTCCACAAACTCCGGGTGCAGCAACACGTTCCGCTGCTGGGGAGAGCGCTTGGTCACCAGGTTGGGCAGACGTTCCCAGGTTTTCAAGTCCTTGGTGCGCACAATGCCCGCAGCGGCCACAGCGGCGGAGAGGTCCGAGTTTTGGGGGTCCTTGCTCTCGGAACAGAATACGCCATAGATCCAGCCGTCCTCATGCTTTGTCAGCCGCATGTCGTAAACATTGGTCTCTTCCGGGCAGGTGTCGGGCAGTACGACAGGCTCATCCCAGAACCGGAACCCCTGGGTGGGGCTGTCGCTTTGGGCCACGGCAAAGAAGCTTTTGCGGTCCGAGCCCTCCATGCGGGCCACCAGGGTGTACTTGCCGTCCAGCAGAATGGCCCCACTGTTAAAGGCGGCGTTTACCCCCAAGCGCTGCATCATATAGGGGTTGGTGGTGAGATTCGGGTCATACATCCAGAAAGGCGGCACGTGCTCCCGGGTGAGCACTGGGTGTATCCAGCGCTCATAGATGCCATTATGGTGGCTCTCGTCTACCGTATTGGGGCGGTTGATCAAAGCCTCATAGCGGGCATTGATTTCTTGATAGGTCATGGGTGGTCACTCCTTATTTGTGTTATTTTATAAAAATCATTACTTTATAAAGATCTTGCCAGATTCATGGGATCCAAATCTTAGGCCACAGGGTACCGTTGCTGTAAAGAGCAAAGAAACGGCGAAGCTCTTTTTTATCAAAGTTTCCGTTGGCAATAAGGACCTCTTGCTCCACACCGCCCAGTTTTATCCGGTTTCCTGATAGCCATTTCTCAGGTAGAAGGCCTTTCGACGCTTCCGCAAGGCCAGGTCTGGCGCACCGTCGTGGCAGGGCTCGATAGAAACCAGTAGTTTCTGGCGTGGAAACTTTTCCCGGACCGCCGCCAACATGGCGCTGC
>JAAWSH010000164.1 GCA_022801475.1 Acutalibacter sp.
GTCCCAGAATCGACCAAAATATTACGATATGCCCCCTTCTCATCACAAAAACGGATACGCAGACAGTCTCCTTTCCCTGCATCATAGGTGTATATTTCTAACATACCTCCGCCTCCACCCGATGTTGTATTTCCCTGTCCCGATTTCTTATAATAATTTTACCACAATATATCCTGATTGAACACCCACGAAAGAAGCTCGGATAAATAAAAAAATGCAAACTGCTTTGGCTCCCTGCTATGTACAACTGCTGTTTGACTACACTACCAGCGTATGATATAGTATGATCATAACATTGACTGAGCTGAGGAATTTGAATATGGATCAATTTATCTCCAAAGAAACCTTGGATTTGCTCTCTTACCGCTCAACTCTAGGGCAGAGCTTAAAACAAATCTCTCTACGATCTACTCCATTAGAAACAATATTGGATGATATTGCAAAGTATCGGTCCAGCTATATCGATGTTTTGGTTCAAGGTTCAAAAGTGAAGATTCCATTGTCCGAAAATATGAGAAGACGATCCGGGCAAACGGTGGATTTAAGCAGTGTTTCAATGATGTGCTGGGCTTTCGGCTTCGATTTGATGATTATCCGGAGAAATATCCAGACTATTTTCGTGTGGTAGATTTGCGCAACGGGAAAAAAATTTGATGATGGCTACCGAGCGATTCATCTATATTATCAAAGAGACAACCTGGCCTATCCCATCGAAGTACAGCTTTGGTGCGGACAAGATTATGCTTTCAATGTCTGGAGCCATCAGTATATCTATAAGTATAAAACTCCCGAAATAGGAAGAATGCTATATCGAGAATATTCTGCCGGAAGCATCCGTACAGAACAAGATTTTTTAGTTCGGCTACGCGAATTGGAGACGATTTGAATGAGTGATAAAAAAATTTACATTGTGGCGAAGGTTTTCAATAGGCCCGGCAGTCTGGCATATCTTTGTAAGACACCCAATGAAGCCAGATGCCTGCCAGGGACGCTGGAGGCTCTGCGGGCTGAAGGAGTCCAGATCGTTATTTTGGACTCACCGGAAATCTATTCGGAATATGCGCCATATTCTTATGTGGAAGATATGAAGGCATTTATCGACAAAGTCTGCCAACTAAATCGAGTTGCCTGATCGAGTGCCAACCATGTTTAGATTCCTTAAGTAAGACCTTGTCCGCACTTTTTTCTGCCCACTGAAAAAGTCTTGAATCCCTTGCGGCTCTAGGGCTGAACGCCCGTTACTTAAATTGATAACTTCGGCGAGGGCCTGCGTATTCTCACCGACCGGCTGGACAGCAAAAACTTCTACGCTTTCAACCCTTCCTTCGACAAAGGATAATCTAGAAAGGAGCCATGCCCCACAAAAGGGCATGGCTCCTTTTTTTGTAAAGATACGTAAAAATGTTATGGCTAGGACTTGCTTAAATAGAGGGAATGAGGTCTTTTTACCCAGAAGAGATGAATTTCAAGGAGAAACCACAGGCTGCACTGGCCGCACAGAGAGGATTTTTGACGCGGAAAGTGGCCGCTTATGAGCAAAAAGACGGCGTTTCCGATTTTTCAAACGAGCCTTAGTTCTGAAGCAAATAGCTTGGTTCAAAAGAGGCGCAGTTCCTTTTTGAACCGCGTGCATGGATACCTCTTATTGCAGTGTCAAAACCAGCACCGTCACATCGTCCTCGTGGCCGTCGCTTCGCCGTTTTTTGGCCTCGTCCGCAACCCGCTGGGCCAGCAGGTTGGGGTTTTCGTCTTCCTCCCAGGCCATCACCTGGTCTACCAGCCATTCGTATCCTGTAGCTACTACGCCGTCGGACACCATCACGATCAAGTCCCCGGCGGAAAGGTCCCGCTGGCAGCAGGCGAACTCCACCCCTGGCATAATGCCCACCGGCACGCTGCTGGCCTCGATCACCTCGCTGCGCCTTCCTCTGCGCACTACTGTGCAGGCGGCCCCCGCTTTGCGGAACTCGGTCTGGCCTGTAAACAGGTCTATGCTGGTCACGTCCATAGTGGCTAAAGACTCATCCCCGGACTTGGCGATCAGGGCCGAGTTCACGGTTTGCAGCATACTGTCAAAGCCAATGCCGGCCTTCAAAAGGCTCTCTGCCATAGCCGAGGTCATGGCCCCGTCCACAGCGGCCCGTCCTCCGGTGCCCATGCCATCGCTGAGTACCGCAATTAGCCGGCCGCAGCCATCATAGAACACATTGGTACTGTCCCCGCAAAAGGCTCCTCCCCCAGCGCAATATTGGGCAAATCCCCGGCCTACCTCTAAAAGGGGCCGCTGGCACATCTGGATGCGACAGGCGTCCTCTGTATTGCTGACACAGGGGGGCGAGAATACCCGCCCGCAGGCAGCGGAAATCTCCCGGGTAAAAGCGGAGCGGTTCAGGCGCTTTTGGCGCTCCCGGCTGATCTCCGCTTCTATCGACATACGGCCAAACTTGTCTACCCGGCAGCAGACCTCCAGGGGCGTCACCCCGTTTTCCCGCAGGATGGTGGCCACACGGCTGGCGGCCTCTTCATCAAAATGCTGGTACATGGAAAATTCCCCGGCCATCTCTTCCAAAATACCGGCTGTGGTGTGGAAATGCCCTTCCACCACCTCCCGCACCTGGGCGGAACGCAGCTCGGCGGATTCTTTCATTAAGTAACGGGCATAGTTTTTGTTCAGCTCGTCCCGCATCTCTCCCACCCGGCAGCAGCGGCCAGAAAACTCCTTGGTAAAGTCGCAGGTCTCCAGACGCTCCTTTTCCTTCAAGGGCCGGGAGAGCTGGGCAAAGTTTTGCAGGGTTTCGTCCTTGTACTTCCGCCAACAGACCGTGCTCATGCCACAGCCGGCGCAGATGGTCTCGGTAGAGCGGTTGTAGACTCCCTGTAGGTTGGGGGCGCAGATATTGCTAAGCTTTTTAGAGATCTCTTCCACTGAGGCGGACACGCTGGTCAGGGCCTGAGCGGCGTACTTCAGCCGCATGACAATGTTCCCCCGCAGGGCCCCGCCGGAAAGAGAATCTGCCCGCAGGCCGAAGAGTTCTCCAATCCGGCGGCTTTTGGGCAGAAACATGTACAGCACTGTGGCCACTGCCACCTCAATGGCGCCGGTGAAAATTTGGGCGTCCCCGGCCCCCACTTGCAAAGAAGCCACTCCATGGGATATAATAAAGGCCACAGCCGTAGCCACTTTGCCCATGGGCGCGAACACCCCGGCCATGAGCCCGCCCAGGCCGTAAGCTCCCGAAAGGTAAGAGAGTCCGGCGGTGGAGAGCCCTTGTATGGCTCCGGCGGAGACCCCGGCCACAGCGCCCCCGGCAATGCCCCCAGCCCTGGCGCAGTACACCACCAAAAGCACCATTAAAATGCGGCCCACCGAGACCCCAAAAACGTTCACCTGAGAAAAGGCCAGCACCACAATACCCAGGCTGACGGTTAGGCAGGCCACATCGCCGCTGTCAAATACTCCCCTGCGGGCCCGGCCCTCTGCGGAAAAGCCCAAAAGCAGGTTTCCCGCCCGGGTAAGGAAATAGGCGCTGCCTGCCCCCAGGAAGGACTCCGCCAGGTACAGGGCCGCAGTGTAGGTCACAGAGCCGTTAAGGAACACCATGGTCATACCCGTCAGCAACAGGGGAAGAAAGGCTGCCAGGGGCGCGAAAAGGGGGTGGGTGTTGATATTTTTCAGCTCAGAAAGGGACCAGCGGATGGCCGTAACCGCCACCAGCGCGGCCACATAGCGCACGGGTACATACACTGGCGAGGGCAGCAAGTACCCCAGAAAAGCCCCCAACGCTGCCGCCCATAGGCCCTCCCGGGGTACGCTGGCGGCTACGGCCACCCCGAAAGGGGCGTATTTGCCGAACATCAGCCCCCGGGAGCAAACCATCCCTGCCGCGAAACTGCCTGCTGAAACCATAGCCTTGTGGGCATAGCCTGTCCGCAGCTGCCCGCCCAGGTTCAGCAGGTTTTCCTTAATTTTTGTCAATTCCATCAATGACACCGCCTCACATTATAATATGATTATGGGAAACCACCTATGCTGGTGGCCTAGAAATTATACCTCTATAAAAGAGAAATAAATGTCGCTTGCCGGGTGGGAGAAACCCACAGTTTCTCGGGGAAAATGCGGGTTGTGGGCAAAGAGGCGCGGGTGAAGGAGTGGTTCTGGCGAAACAGGAAGATGAAAATTTATGTTAAGTTGGGAACCTGGCGGTTCCGCCCCGGGCAAGAGCTCCGGGGAGGGCCCACAGGATAAAGGAAAAAATTCAAAAAAACACTTGCAAAACACCGCTGGTTGTGGTAATATACACTGGTACGACTGCTAAAGGGCAATTTCTATCGTAAAAGTGGAAGGCCCTTACAAAAATCCCAAGAATTGGGTACGGCGGCATGCCGTGGCGTTGAAGCGGGAGGTTGCGGCTTCATGAGTTTGCTACGCAGACTCAGCCGGTTTTTCCGTGGAGTATGTCCGATTTTAAACCGGGCGAAG
>JAAWSH010000165.1 GCA_022801475.1 Acutalibacter sp.
GTCGCCACTGGCGACCCTCGCCTTTTTCAAAGGTTGCGGGGCTTTTAGGGGCAGAGCCCCTAAACCGCCGGAGGCTACTCTATCGTCATAAACTCTTCTTTTGGACACTCCCGGGCGGTTGCCAGTGGCAAGGGATCTGACCCGGCCGAGCTGGTAGACGAGACCAGCGGAGAGCTGACGGCATAGCAATACTTAAATGGGCTGTAGGCCCCATTGAGACGGAGTCTTGGCTTTGGCCCCTGTTATTTCATACACCATAGAAGAGAGAAGGAGTCCCTATGAAGCTATACACAGTCCGCCACGGCGAGACCGCCTGGAACAGAGAGAATAAGGTCTGCGGCGTGACGGATGTGGAGTTGACCCAGCGGGGCCGGGAGCAGGCCCGGGCCCTGGCGGAACAGGTAAGCGGCCTGAAAGTGAACCGTATTATCGCCTCGCCGCTGAAGCGGGCCATGGAGACCGCCGAGATCGTGGCCGGGAGAAATGGCCTGACCGTGCAGGTGGACCCCCGGCTGACCGAGCAGGACTACGGCGCCTACGAGGGCGCGGACCGGCAGGACTCGGGTTTTTTGGCCAACAAACGCTGTTTTGCCTACCGGTACCCCGGCGGGGAGTCAATGATGCGGGTGGCCTGGCGGACCTACGGGCTGATAGAGGAGATCAAGGTGAAGTATCCGGAAGAAAACGTCCTGCTGGTATGCCACGGCGGGGTGTGCCGGGTGATCAACACCTATTTTCGGGACATGACCAACGAGGAGTTTTTTCACTACTCGCTGGGAAACTGTATGATAGAGGAATATGAGTGGTAAACAGGTGAGATTATGCCAAAAAAAGAGAAGCGGGCCCCCAAAGGGCCTAACATAAAAGGATACATTGCTGGGGCCGGGGAGGTTGTTCAGCAAAATGTGGCCGACACCCTGCGGAAAAACTTTATGCCCTATGCCATGAGCGTGATCTTCAGCCGGGCTCTGCCGGAAATCGACGGGCTCAAGCCCTCCCAGCGCAAGCTGCTGTACACCATGTACAGCATGGGGCTGCTGACCGGGGCGCGTACCAAAAGCGCCAATATCGCTGGACGGACCATGACCCTGAACCCCCACGGCGACGCGGTGAACTACGAGACCATGGTGCGGCTCTCCCGGGGGTACGAGGCCATGCTGCTGCCCTATGTGGACAGCAAGGGCAACTTCGGCAAGGCCTATTCCCGGGATATGGCCTGGGCGGCCAGCCGCTACACAGAGGCCAAGCTGGAGGCTGTGTGCCGGGAGCTGTTTGAGGACATTGACAAAGACACCGTAGACTTTGTGGACAACTATGACAGTACCACAAAAGAGCCGGTACTGCTGCCCGTAACCTTCCCCAGCATTCTGGCCAATACCAGCACGGGCATTGCCGTGGGCATGGCCTGCAATATCTGCTCCTTTAACCTGGCGGAGCTGTGCAGGACCACCATTGCTCTAATCCGCGACCCCCAGGCCGACTTGTTCGAGACCTTACAGGCCCCGGACTTCCCTGGGGGCGGCCAGCTGATTTTCGACCGGGCCCAGATGGAGAAGATCTACGAGACCGGCCGGGGCAGCTTTCGGGTGCGCAGCAAGTACAGCTATGACAAGGCGGCCAACTGTATTGATGTGACCCAGATTCCTCCCTCCACCAACCTGGAGGTGATTGTGGAGAAAATCATCGAGCTGGCAAAGCAGGGCAAGCTGCGGGAGGTAGCCGACGTTCGGGACGAGACGGACCTGGAGGGCCTGAAGATTACCATTGACCTAAAGCGGGGCACGGACCCGGACAAGCTGATGGCCAAGCTCTACAAAATGACCACCCTGGAGGACAGCTTTGCCTGCAACTTTAACGTGCTGGTGGGGGGCGCCCCCCAGGTGCTGGGGGTGCGGCAGCTGCTGGAGGAGTGGACGGCTTTTCGGGTGGAGTGCGTGCGCAGGCGCACCTACTTTGAGCTGACCAAGAAAAAAGAGAAGCTCCACCTGCTGCTGGGCCTGCAAAAGATCCTGCTGGATATTGATAAAGCGGTGAAAATTGTCCGGGAGACCGAGGAAGAGGCCGAGGTGGTGCCCAACCTGATGATCGGTTTTGGTATTGACCAGATTCAGGCCGAGTACGTGGCGGAAATCCGCCTGCGCCACTTGAACCGGGAGTACATCCTCAAACGCACCCAAGAGACAGAACAGCTGGAACAGGACATCAAAAACCTGGAGGGCGTGCTGGGGTCCCGGGGGAAGATTTTGAACATCATTATCCGGGAGCTGGAGGCAGTGGCCAAAAAGTATGGCAAGCCCCGGCGGACCATCCTGCTGTACGCGGGCGAGCTGGAAGAGGTGGAGATAAAAGAGGAGATCCCCGACTACCCGGTGCACCTGTTCTTTACCAAAGAGGGATATTTTAAGAAGATTACCCCCCAGTCCCTGCGCATGAGCGGCGACCATAAGCTGAAGGAGGGCGACGCCCTAAGCCAGACCGCGGAGGCCACCAACAATACGGAGCTGCTGTTTTTCTCGGACAAATGCCAGGTGTATAAGCAGCGGGCCGCGGATTTTGACGACGGGAAAACCAGCCTTTTGGGGGACTACATCCCTGCCAAGGTGCAGATGGATGAGGGCGAGCGGGCCCTCTATATGGCCTATACCAATGACTTTACCGGGGCCATGCTGTTCATATTTGAGAACGGCAAGGCGGCCAAGGTGGAGCTTTCCGCCTACCAGACCAAGACCAACCGGAAGAAGCTGATGAACGCCTACAGCGATAAATCTCCGGTTGTGGCAGTGATTCAGCTGGCAGAGGACCGGGAGATACTGCTTACCGCCAGCTCGGGGCGGATGCTTTTGTTCCACACAGGCCTGGTAGCGGCCAAAACCACCAAGAACACCCAAGGGGTGCAGGCTATGAACTTGAAAAAGGGCCAGCGGGTGATGAGCGCGGTCCTGTATGAGGAAGGGGACCTGAAAAACCCGGCCCGCTACCGAAAAAAGCTGCCCGCCCTGGGGGCCCTGCCGGATGGGGAAGAGGCCGGAGAACAGATAGAGCTGTAAAGGACGGGAACATTACACAGGGAGGAAACAGAAAACTTTTGAGAAAAGCGGGGCTTTGTAAGCCGCCAGCGTTAACGGGGTCCAGGGGAACTTGTTCTCCTGGCAGCCCTTCCATAATACAATTCTCGGGATTTATGAATATATTGTGACAAAACAGTTGATTTTTTTTGAATTGACGTTTATACTTACATTGTGTGCTTTCTTCCTTTATTTTCAAAAAAATCTTTTAAAATAAAGCCCCGAAGGCGCGCAAATTATTAGTAGGAGGACGACAATTTTGGAAAAGCTGCTTGCTCACTTTAAACTCAAAGAGCACGGCACCGACGTAAAGACCGAGGTCATCGCCGGTATTACCACGTTCCTTTCCATGGCCTACATTCTGGCGGTCAACCCCAGTATGCTGGCGGAGTCTGGAATGAACCAGGGCGCTGTGTTCACAGCCACCGCTGTTTCGGCAGCCATTGCCACCATTATTATGGGCGTGTTTGCCAACTACCCCGTGGCCCTGGCCTCTGGCATGGGCTTAAACGCCTACTTTGCCTACACGGTTTGCCCCATGGTGGCCGGTATGGGCGTCACCGACCCATGGAAAGTGGCCCTTACCGCTATTTTGGTGGAGGGAGTTATCTTCATCATCCTGTCTATCTTTAAGTTCCGGGAGACTCTGGTGAACTCTGTGCCCGCCAACCTGAAGTACGGCATCTCCGCGGGCATTGGCTTGTTCATCTCCATTGTGGGCCTAAAGGGAGCGGGGATTATTACCACAGACGCCTTCGCCATTGTAGGTGAGGACGGCGCCGCTACGGTGAGCTCCTCCACCCTGGTGGCCCTGGGCAATCTGGGCAGCGCCCAGGTGGTGCTGGCCTTTGTGGGCCTGGTGCTCATTGGCATTATGTGGCATTTTAAGATTAAGGGCTCCATCCTTTGGGGCATTCTGGGCACCTGGGTGCTGGGCATCATCGCGGAACTGGCGGGCTGGTACCAGGGCATCTCCCTGATTCCGGATTTCAGCAGCGGCATTCTGCCCCCCTCTCTGGGCCCCACCTTCTTTAAGTTTGACTTTGGCTTCGCGGCCCAGCATTTCATCAACTTCGCGGCCATTGTGTTTGCTTTCCTGTTTGTGGATCTGTTTGACACGGTAGGCACCCTGATTGGCGTGGCGGACCAAGGCGGCCTGCTGAACGAAAAAGGCGAGCTGCCCAACGCGGGCCCGGCTCTGATGAGTGATGCGGTGGGCACTGTGGCGGGGGCTGTGCTGGGCACCTCGACGGTTACCAGTTATGTGGAGTCCACCGCTGGTGTGGCGGAGGGCGGCCGCACGGGCCTGACCGCTATTTCCAGTGCCATTATGTTTGTGCTGGCCCTGTTCCTCTCCCCCATCTTCCTGGCCATCCCCAGCTTTGCCACCACCCCGGCCCTGCTGTTTGTGGG
>JAAWSH010000166.1 GCA_022801475.1 Acutalibacter sp.
GTTTGGTCAATGCGCAGGCCTATGTCCTGGCCGGGCTCCATAATGCCGCTGACTAGATGGCTTTCGATAATTTTTTGCGCGATGGTCTTTCCCAATTTACATGATCCTTTCTTTGGTGTGAACTGATATAAATTTATTTATTAAGTGAGAATTGACTTGCCTCTTCGATCCACCCCAGCAGCTCTTGGTCGATTTCCTCCGGGGAGGCCACAGTCACATGATGGGTCCAGCGGTCGGGGTAGGGCCCGGTGGCCGCGTCGACCCGGGGGGAGTCCAGCCGGTACCCCAGCCCAAAGCTGACCGTAAGCCAGACAGCTGGGCGCAGGGCCTTTTTCCGGGCGGGGTTAAAGGAGGCGCAAGCGAACAGGCGCTTTTGACAGAAGGAGATCTGCGTTTTTTGCACCCGGACCCCGGCCGTCGGGACTCGTTCCAGAATACTGGCTTCCAGCCGCTGGTAGATGGGGAGAGCCTCCAAATGCTTGTTGAAGAAGAACAGGACAGCTTCGTTCATGGAATTCAACTCCGTAAAAATTAAATGGAAGCGGGTGCGTCTTTTATCATAACAAAATTTTTGAGAAGAACTCCCCGGCGTTCCACGACCTGCTCCTTGACCACCCGGTAGCCCTGGCCTAGAAAGAAGGGCTTGGCTGTAATCGAGGCGTGGGTGGTAAAGCGCTGGGCTCCAACAGCCTCTTCCAGCCGCCTGCACAGGGCAGTGGCGATTCCTCGGCCTTGGCGGTCCTTGTGTACATACAGCCGGTCCAGATAGCCTGTCTCGTCCATATCTCCAAAGCCAGTCACCGCGCCGTCCTCCTCTGCAACCAGTGTGTAGTGGGCCAGGAAGGAACGGTCCCACGCGGCCAAGTCTATAGAGCCATCAGCCCAGGCGTCTAACTGCTGGGGCGTGTAGTCCCGGGCGTTTACGGTATGTACCGTCTCATAAAAGAGCTGGGCCATAGCCTCCACGTCCGCTGTCACATAGGGGCGTATCACCATGACATTCCCTCCGCGAAGGCGGCTTCCAGCGCTATCAGGAACTCCCGCCAGTCCCCTGCCCGCAGGTGGGGGAAGTCCGGTCCGGCCGTTTCGCCGCCCCCCAGCCACAGGGGGAAGAGCCCGGCTCCCTGAGCCCCGGCAATGTCGGCCTGGAGGTTGTCCCCGCAAAACCAAACCTTCCCGGCGGGCAGGCGGGCCTTTTTTAGGGCGATTTGAAAGAGAAGGGGGTCTGGCTTCCGGATGCCGTACTCGCTGGAGGCCAGAACAAACTCAAACTGGTGGCCGGGAAAGAGCGCCGTCAACCGATGGGCCAGGGCCTGCCCCGACCAGCCGATATTGCTGATAACCCCTGTGCGTATGCCAAGCCGGTCCAGAGCAGCCAGCAGCGCCGCCGTGTGGGGAACAGGCTCCACTGGGCAGGCATTGTCCATGAGGATCGTTTCAATTTCCCCCAGAGGAAGAACGCTCTTTAGGCCGAGCACGTCAAATACGGTTCGGAGCAGGCACCATTGGTGAATTTCAAAGCCGCCGTTCCGGGAACCAGAGAAACGCCGCCAGAGGCTGTCCGCCAGCAGGTGGGCCTGTTCCGGCGTGGCGCCGTCCGGGTCCTCCTCCACATATTGAAACACCGCCCGCCAGCCCCGGAGGAAGTCGGGGGCCGGCTCCCGGGCCAGGGTGTCGCCATAGTCAAAAAGAATCATCTCCGGTCGGGAGAGAGCGCGCAGATCAGAAGAAAGCAAAATATTTCAACCCCCAAATAAACAGGAACATGGTCCCAATGGACAGCACCGAGCTGAACACCACCAGTTGTCCGGCCAGTTGGTCGTCTCCGCCCATTTGCTGAGCCATAGTGAAAGAGGACACGGCCACTGGCGAGCCGAATAAGGTTAGCAGCACAGCTAATTCTACCCCTTGAAAGCCCATGAGCATAGCGGTTCCCAGGGCTGCCGCTGGATATACCAGCAGCTTGACCGCTAACGTGAGAACTAAAGGCCGGGCGCAGCGGCCGGTCTCGCCAAAATTCAGCGACGCGCCCAGCACCACAAAGGCCAGAGGCGTAGCAATACCGGCCAGGCTGGAGGCAGTGGAATAAACAGCCTTTGGCAGCGCCAGCTGAAAATAATTGCAGAGAATACCGGCGGCGGAGGCTAAAATCAGTGGGTTGGTGAGAATTCCCATCAGTACCCGCCAAAGGTTTGGGCGCTGGCCGTTGAACATCTCTAAAGCCAGAACAGCCAGTACATTGAACATGGGAATGATCACGGCAATGAGCAAAGAAGCGATTCCAGCCGCCTGAGAGCCGAATAATACTGTGCTGAGGGGGATGCCATAAAGCACAAAATTGCTGCGGAACATACCTTGCAGCATCACGCCCCGACGGGCATTTTCCTGCTCGGTGAGTAAAACTAAAATAAGCGAAATCAGGAATTCCACCAATACACCCGCCGCGGCGAAAATCATCAGACTCCCTCGAAAGCTGCCGGCAATGTCAGAATCGTAGATATTAATAAAGACCAGCAAAGGTAGGAATATTTTAAAAATGACTTTATTCACCTGTCGGGCGGAGCCCTCGTTAAGCAGATGGGTCAAACGGGTCACATAGCCCACAGCCATCATCAAAAATAATGGAAGAACGGTATCCAGCGCGATAAAAAGACTTTCCATGAAAGGCCTCCCAACAGGCTATTTATAAAGAGTATACCATATTCATTTTTTTTTGGCAAGCACTAGACTTGAATCGTGAGGCTAAATGCTATATAATAGATAAACTACCAAAGATTTTTCTTAGGGGGGCAAACTTACTGTGGACCAACAGCAGATTCGAGAAATATTAGAAAATGTAAAGGACGGCCGGCAGTCTGTAGAACAGGCGGTATTACAGCTGAAGCTGGAGCCCTTTAAAGATCTGGGCTTTGCCAAGATAGACCGCCACCGGGGGCTGCGCCAGGGAGTGGCGGAGGTTATTTACGGCGCGGGCAAGACGCCGGAGCAGATTCGGGATATTGCCGCCTCTATGCGGGCGGATGGAGAGCGCGCGGTGCTGATTACCCGTATGAGCCAGGAGGCGGCCCGGGCGGTGGGGGAGGCCCTGCCCCTGCGGTACGAGCCCCTGGGTCAGGTGGGCATTGTGGGAGAGATGCCAGAACCTACCGGCGCGGGGGAAATTGTGGTGGCTACCGGAGGTACCAGCGATATGCCCGTGGCAGAGGAAGCTGCCCTGACCGCCCAGGTGCTGGGCAACCGGGTGGTGCGCCTGTATGATGTGGGGGTGGCTGGACTGCATCGAACCCTCTCTCATCTGGAGGAAATCATGAGCGCCCGGGTGATCATTGCCATAGCGGGAATGGAAGGCGCTCTGGCCAGCGTCATTGGGGGGTTGGCGGACTGTCCGGTGATCGCGGTGCCTACCAGTGTGGGATATGGAGCCTCCTTTGGAGGACTTTCGGCGCTGCTCTCTATGCTGAATTCCTGCGCCAGTGGAGTGAGTGTAGTGAATATTGATAATGGCTTTGGCGCCGGGTACCTGGCCAGTATGATCAATCATATCGGTTGATTTTTAAGCGGATGGACACAAAAACGTGTATCGGGTAGAAAAGGAGTGTAAAGGTGTATTTTGAACAAAAAACAGAACGGCTCATCTTACAGCCGTTCAGGGAGGAGTTCCTTGAAGCCTATTTTAGGGAATTTACGGAGGAGGTCACACGGTATCAATATCCTGATGTTTTTCCCAGCCTGGAAGCCGCGAATGAAGTCCTTTCTGGATTTGTACAGGAAATGGAACAGGGAAATATGCTGGAGCTGGTGGTCCTTGCCCAAAACGGGGAATTTCTTGGTAGTATGGAGGTATTTGGAATCAGGGAAAAGACCCCGGAAATTGGGCTATGGCTAAAGAGCTCCGCCCAGGGGAAAGGCTATGGGTATGAGGCGCTAAGGGAAATGCTGGACTACCTGGGTCAGACACAAAAATATGAGTATATCATTTATGAAGCCGACCTGCGAAATAAACCCAGTATCCGTTTGGCAGAAAAATTTCATTATGAAAAGGGAGAGAATGAGAGATTGACCACGGATTCTGGAAAAGAACTGACGATGCAGATATACCGTCTTTTTCCTTCACCGGCGGGGAAAAGTGGTATGAAAGAAGAAAATTTTAATTGCATAGAAAGGACAAAACACGATGCGAACCCTTTATATTGAATGTAATATGGGCGCGGCCGGGGACATGCTGACCGCCGCCCTTTTAGAACTCCATCCAGATAAGGAGGACTTCCTACGCCGTTTAAACGCACTAGAACTGCTTGGGGTACGGATTAGCGCGGTTCCGTCGGTGAAATGTGGGGTGACCGGCACCCATGTGACCGTAACAGTCCATGGGGAGGAGGAACATAGTCATGATGTGACAGGCGATACGCCTATAGGTCATAGTCATGCACATTCCCACGACCATGTTCATGAGCATGCTCATGA
>JAAWSH010000167.1 GCA_022801475.1 Acutalibacter sp.
AACCTGCTCATTGAGCTGGCCAAAAAGGCCGAGGCTGTTTTAGGCAGCGGGTTTGATGTAGAGATTGTGGAAGCCCACCATAACCAGAAGATTGACGCCCCCAGCGGTACGGCTCTTATGCTGGCGGATGCCATCAACCAGGTGCGGGATGGCGACATGAAGTACACTTACGACCGCCACTCCCAGCGAAAAAAGCGGGACAGCCGGGAGATCGGCATTCATTCTGTGCGGGGCGGCACCATTGTGGGGGAACACCAGGTGATCTTCGCGGGCAATCATGAGGTGATCACTTTGTCTCATTCTGCCCAGTCTAAAGAACTCTTCGCCGCCGGGGCGGTTCGCGCCGCTGTGTTTATGGCTGGCCAGAAGCCAGGACTGTATGACATGTCCCATATGCTGGGGTAAAACTACTGGAAAGGAACGTAAAAATGAGCGCAAAGACTGTAATCAGCACTGTGGATAATATTACGTTGGTCACCCTGGTGGGATTTCCCGCCAACGTGGATTCCATTGCCAAAATTTTCGACTCCATTGCCCAGTACGGCATTAATATTGATATGATCTCCATGGCTCCCACCCACGGGGCCTTTACCGGGCTGTCATTTACCATTTCCGACCAGGATTTGGTAGACGTGCTGGCCTTTACCACCAAGCTGAAGAAGGAAACCGACGTTAATGTAATTGTCAGCTCGGTAAACCATAAAATCTCTGTCTATGACCCTGACATGAAGAATACCCCCGGCATTGCCGCCAAAGTATTTGGGGCTATCTCCAACACCCGGGCCGACCTGCGGTTAATTACCACCTCGGAGGTGGAGATTTCCCTTTTGGTTACAGAGGCGGATTTTGATACCGTGCTGCTCTCCATTCAAAAGGCTATGGCGGAATAACAGATAAAAACCCCCTCCTGGAATTTCCCGGGAGGGGGTTTTTATTGGCCGCTTATCCTAAAATCCACAAGGCCGGTGGAAGAACATATACCAGCAGAACCACTGCGGAAAAGGCCGCTGTTAGCAGGGCCGGCGCGGCCCTGTACCATGCTCGCCGCAGCCTTCCGGCGTTCTGACTCCGCTTTTTGCGGAAAATCACGCACAGCGCCAGGGTGGCAAGGCTAAGGCACCCACCCAGCCTTAGACCGCTGGGAATATAGCGCAGCTCCACTTCTCCCCAGCCGGCGGGCAGGGGAATCTCCATAAAGCAGTCCAGCACAATCCTGGGTTGGACCCGCTTTCCGTTCACCCATACCTCTGTGCCCCGGTACCAGGGCACAGATAGGAACAAAGCCTGCCCCTCTTCCACCTCTGTCTGGCAGCCCAGGCCTCCCTTCTGGCAAGACAGACCGCTGCTGCCTAAAGCCTCCGCAAAACGTTGCACCTTGGCGGTTTTCAGGCCATACACCCCAAAGGAGCACAGCTCTACCCTCTTTAAAACCGTTACTTCCACAGACACCTTCTGGTTTTCAAAGGTACCCAGCTCCAAAATACCGTTTTGTCTCTGGGTGGGATACGAGGCGGCTACCTCCTGGCCGTTCACCTTGACGTGAAAGCCGTCGTTAATTTTCTCCTTCAGCCGGGTGGAGATACAGGAAAAGGCGTCAAAATATAAAGTCTCCCTTTGCAGGACAGGGATCTCATAGCGCAGCACCGTTGGCTCCAGGGTAACCTCCCCCAGGACCGCCTCCCCCTGTACCGGCCTATAGGCGGAAAAAGCCCCCCCTGCCTCCCCTGTCACCGCCTGGTAAAGCCGGTCCTGCACCTGAAAGCGATTTTCCGTCTCCAAGGCCTCGGGCAAGACGTTCTGGGGTAAAAGGTACCCCAAATTCCCGCTGCCGGTGGCAGTCCAAAGGTAGTGGCCGTCCATGCTGTACTTGTTCGATAGCAGCAGGTCGCTAATCCCCGTGCCGCCGCAGCCAGAGGTCTCCATCCAGTAGGAAGAATACCCCAGTTTCTTCATCACAGCAAGAAACCGGCTGTCCGTTAACGAGGTGTAGTGGTTCAAGGTGGGATAGCCAGCCGCCCCCAGCAGGTTCACGTCAAAAAACTTCTCTTTTGTCTTTACCCGGTAAAGCCCCGCGTCCTCTGGGGGCGCGGCCTCCACCACGGCCTGTCCCCGAGAGGGCGGCCGGGCGGCTGACCCTATAAAGATCCCTGCCTGCACCAGGCTCTGGGCCATACAGACCGCTAAAAGAAGCCAGCCAGCTGCCCGGCGGCTGGAAAATCGGCAGCCCAGAATCATTGCCCCCATGCAGGGAGCCCAGAACAGGCACAGCAGGCCAAAGGCCTTTGCGTCTACCCAAAGGCTGGAGGTGTAGGAGGATACCGCGTCATACCGGGCCAGCAGCAGGTACATCCCTGCTCCGGCCACAGCCAGCAGAGGCAGCGCCCATAGGGCCGCTTTCTTCCATCCAGGGGCCCCGGCTCTCTCTTCTCTCTGCTCCAAACCAATGCCCAGGAACCATAGCCCAAAAAGCACTGGCATGTAGCCATACCGCCCAGGAAACGCCTGATAACTGCCCATATGCCACAGTTTGTTCACTGGCTCCACCACCAGAGGCAGAACTGTCAGCCCCCAGCAGAGGGCAATGGCCCTTAACTTGGAAATCTTCGGGAAAAAGAACCATAGCGCGGGTAAAACCGAGGCCCCGGCCGTGCACAGAAGCAGCGGCAGGGTAGTGGTCAGGCTGCTCCAAAAACTGCCTGTGCGTACCAGGTCCATCAGGCCCCCGCTGGTCCGGGCAGAGGCAAGGCATTGCAGTAAAGAGGGCAGCCACACCACAGCCGTGGCTCCTAAAGCGGTGAGGGCGCTTAGGCCAATTTTCCCGGCCAGTTCTCTCTGCGCCTCTCTTTTTACATAGCAGCGGAGAAATACCGTAGCGCAGAGGATCATCCCCAAAAATACCATGTAGCTTAGGTAGTAATTGACCACCAGCGCCGCTATCAGGGTCCCGGTTAACAGCCGGGAGCTCCCCCCCTCTATCAGCCTCATAAAGCCCATTAGAATCAGGGGAAACAGGCACAGCATATCCAGCCATACCAGGTTTTGGTAATACAGCAGGGCATAGCCGCATAGCCCGTAGGAGACGCACAGGGCCAAGTGCGCGGGAGCCGCTAGCCCTGGTGCTTCCCGGTCAAAAAACCGCGAAGCCGTGGCAGCCGCCAGACAGAGCTTCACCAGGACCAGCAGGTTAACCAGCAAATAAATCTGGCTCTTCTCTACAAACGCCACCAAGAAGCTGAAGGGGCTGGCCAAAAAGAAAAAGAACACACCCCAAAAGCTCATGCCACCGGCATTTTGAAGGTTCAAAAGCAGATTTGCCCTGCCCTCCATAATGTCCTTCAGTTCCATTAACAGCGGGACCACTTGCTGGGACATATCGCCCCAGGCCAAGGTGTTTTCCCCAAAAGGAAACAGCCCAGACGCAGCAAACACACAGCCCAGCAGCACTGCCGAGAGCAAAAAGGCGGCACCAGGGCGCAGAATCTTTCTGGATAAGCATAATTCTCTCATAAAAAGAGTATGCCAGAAAATTCTTACTTTATACCAATACAAATTCTTACAGATTTATAAAATAATCAGTCCCTCTGTCCACCTACTGTTGTCCGCGCCAGCGCAAGCGCTGGACTAACGTCGCGGAGTCGTTCGCTCCGGCTCACTCGACGGTGGTAACTTTTGGCTAAGCCAGCGCGTTCTTCTACCCGCTTCCGATCCTGTCCGCGCTGGCTCGGCTGACGGTCACCACCCGGGTAGGGCGCGGCTTTGCCCGATTCCGCGACTAATGGTCCAGCGCTTGCGCTGGGCGCGGGCAGAAATCACACACTGCCGGAAGCCCCCAGAAAAACGCGCTGGCTCGGCTGACCATTACCGCCCAGGGAGCGCGCAGCTTTGCGCGATTCCGCGACTAATGGTGCAGCGCTTGCGCTGCCGGATGGCTCTTGACATTTTTGGGGTTTTCTGTTATAATTTTATATAGGTATAATGTGGGTTTTATATGCTTCTGGAGAAAGAGCGTTTGGACGCGCCAAAATCTGTGGCCTTTGATGGGACGCGCGGCGCAAGCGCTGCTGATGTGTTACGGTGTTGTGTTGTGTTACGGTGTTTTATAAAGTCGTGTACAAAATGTATATTGTTATAACTATAGGTAGAAGCCGTAACACACCGCAACGCGCAACACAGCAACGAAAAAAGCGGTAAATCCCCAGCAAACATCCCCCATAGCCAGAAGCCGTAAATATAAGTTAACCCATTCCAAAAAACGTGTGCTCTCTCTTTTGAGCCAGGCGGCGTCACCTGCCCAGCTTGAAAATCGGTATCTACCATTTTTCAAGTGGGTTTACTATAGCTCTGCAATGGAGCTTTTTATATAGGACAAAAAGAGAAGTCTTTCGACTTCTCTTTTCTTCTGTGGTGGAGATAAGCGGAATCGAACCGCTGACCTCTTGAATGCCATTCAAGCGCTCTCCCGA
>JAAWSH010000168.1 GCA_022801475.1 Acutalibacter sp.
TTGGCAGCGGTACCAGGATTTGAACCCAGACAAACAGAGTCAGAGTCTGCTGTGCTACCATTACACAATACCGCTATACATTCCCTTCAGCAAACCATGGCCTTTAGGAACGTTAATTATTATACCAAAAATCCAGAAAAAGTCAAGGGGTTTTCTAAAAAAAATTCTTTTTTCTAAAAAACCCTCTTTCTTTTTCCAGCACCCGCTTTTAAGCCAAACACACGGGCCGCACCGGCACGTTTTTCTTGGACAAGTAGTCTTTTAGCTCTGGAATGCTTAGCTGGCCAAAGTGGAACAATGAGGCCGCCAGCACGGCATCGGCCTGGCCCTGGGTGAAAGCTTCATAAAAATGCACCTTTTCTCCCGCCCCTCCAGAGGCAATTACCGGGATGGAAACCGCGCTGGACACCGCCCGGGTTAGCTCCAGGTCATAACCGGTCTTAACACCATCTTGGTCCATGCTGGTCAGCAAAATCTCTCCTGCTCCTAGCTGCTGTACCCGCTGGGCCCACTGTAGGGCGTCTATGCCCGTATCTACCCGACCGCCGTTTAGGTAGAGGGTCCAGCCACCCCCAGGCCGACGCTTGGCATCCATAGCCACCACCACACATTGGCTGCCAAACTTCTCTGCCGCGGCCTGGATGAGCTCTGGATTTTTTAGGGCTGCCGAGTTTACCGAAACCTTGTCCGCCCCGGCTCGAAGAATGGCGGTGAAGTCCTCCACCCGGCGGATGCCGCCCCCTACGGTGAAGGGAATGAAGATGCTTTCCGCCACGCGTTCTACCACCTGGGTTAAAATGCCCCGGCTGTCCGCAGAGGCGTTAATGTCCAGCAGCACCAGCTCGTCGGCACCCTGACGGTCATAGGCGATCGCTGCCGCCACTGGGTCCCCAGCGTCTCTCAGGTCCACAAAGTTGGTGCCTTTTACCACCCGGCCTTCTTTAATATCCAGGCAGGGAATAATCCGTTTTGCGTACATAAATTGTCACCCGCTAATTATAATCTTTCACCCGCTGGGCAAAGTTTTTCAGAATGCAAAGGCCCTGGCTGCCGCTTTTTTCTGGATGAAACTGGCACGCCGCCAGGTTGTCCTGTTCCACTGCGGCATGAATCTCCGCTCCATAGCTAGCGGTGGCGCTCACCACGTCCTCCTGGGCCTGTAGGTAGTAGGAGTGAACAAAGTATAAGTAGGGCTCTGGGCTTAGCCCAGCCAGTAGCCAGCCCGGCCGGCGGATGTCTAACGAGTTCCAGCCAATGTGGGGGATTTTCAGCCCACTCTCTGCCGGAAGCCGCAGCACATGCCCTTTTAGCAACCCCAGTCCCTGTACGCAGGGGGACTCCTCACTGGACTGAAACAGTAATTGTAGCCCCAGGCAAATGCCCAAAAAGGGCCTGCCAGAGGCAACAAAGTCCTTTATAGCTTGGTCCAAACCCCGGGCCCGCAGGGCGCTCATGGCCTCGCCAAAGGCCCCCACCCCGGGCAGCACAGCCCCTTGGGCCTTTTGCAGCTCTTGGGCAGAAGAGACCACTGTGCATGGGCAGCCAATATGTGCCAGGGCATTTTCCACGCTTTGCAGGTTGCCCGCGCCGTAGTCAATAATTGCAATCATATCAATTCACTCCTTTAGCAAAATAAATCATACCATGTTTCCCCTAAATTTGCAAGTCTTAAGATGTGGGAAAAGCGCCTAAAAACACAGGGGCTTTCCTTTAGAAATCCCAAGCTGCCCTTGACCGCAAAAAGTTGCTTTGCCAATTTTCGGCCCCTTGCCTTGCCAGCCGGCAGAATCGGGCGGATAAAATCGCACCGGCTGCTGGCAGGCATCAGCTCCAAAGGAGTCTCTCTACCTTTGAAAAAAGCGCTAGTCTCCAGCGAAGACCCCACAACCATTGCGGTTTCGTTACCCGAGGCTTGCCACTATCTACACAAGTTCCATGCGTCCCAGGGCAGAGCGTAGCTCCATAAACTAAAAGCCCTGCCACCTTTTAGGAGGCAGGGTAAATGCAACATAATTTTACGCCAGAGGGCCTGGCTCCTGGGGGGCAGAGGCAGTTTGCCCACTAAGGGCAGCAGGCAGCTGGGCCTGGGGCGTGGCCAGGGCCAAGTAAACGCCCGCGAAAAGCAGCAGGTCCAATACAGCCACGGCCACCATGAGGGCCAAAATTAAAGTGCGCAGCACCCCCAGGCCAGGGGGCGGCCCCTGGGGCACAAAAACCGGCACAGCGGGCGGAGCGTCTATAGAATCGAAATCCATGGCAAGATTTTCGTCGTTTTGCGGGGGCATTTCACATTCCTCGTTTCCACAATTTTTCGCGGCAGGGACAAAAGCCAAAAAAACCGCAGAGTTCCTTCTCTATAATGATAGCGCAAAATCCCCGGTTTGTCAATTGAGGAATTAACCGCAGCCATATTTATGCAATGAACCAAGGCGCTTTCCCTGTTCCCGCCGCTGCATCCCGTGGGATACAACTGGCGCATGGCTTGCTCGCGTTGCTAAAGTAATTCATGCGCGGGACAAAGAGCGCGGCTCTTTCCCACCGGCACATGGCGCCCCAGCTGGTAGGCGGGGCGCCCTAACATGGTCAAAAAGCGCGTGCCGCCCTCGTTGAGAGAACAGTGTTTTTCCTATCGCTATAGTCTGCGGTAAATTACCCGCCACATGGTGAGGAAGCAGGCCAGACCGCCAATGGCGTTGGAGATGGGTTCAGCCAGGAAAACTCCCGGCACCCCAAAGCCCACCGCTGGCAGCAAAAGGGTGAGGGGGACTACAATCATGGCCTTGCGGAACAGAGAGAAAAACACCGCATACCGGGCCCGGCCCAAAGACTGAAAGGCAGTTTGACCCACAAATTGAAAAGCCATAAATACGAAACCGAAGAAGTAGATGTTCAACATTTCCGCGCCAGTATCCACAATATTTGGATCATTGGAAAACACGCCCATCAACTGTTTAGGGATTAGCATAACCACAATCCAGGCGAATAGAGTATAGAGAAATCCTAGAACAGCGGAAAAGCGGATGCCCTCTTTGACCCTCTCGTTTTTCTGTGCTCCATAGTTAAACCCCAAAACAGGCTGGGCCCCGTTGGTAATGCCCATTACCGGCAGCGAAAGTATTTCCCGCACAGAATTTAATACGGTCATAATGCCCACATAAAGGTCGCCTCCATAGGCTTGCAGCTGTACATTGCACACAATCTGTACCAGGCTGTTGGTGCCCTGCATGACAAATCCCGGCAGGCCGATGGCCATAATGGCCCGGGTGCGCTGGGCCTGAATGCGGATTTTGCCAAGTCTAATACGTAGCGCAGCCTTCTTTCCAGTTAAAAAACGCAGCACCCAGGCAGCGGAAATACCCTGGCTTATGACAGTGGCCAGGGCCGCGCCCCGCACGCCCATGCCGAAAACAAAGATGAAGAGGGGGTCCAGAAGGATATTCACCGCCGCCCCCAAAATGGTGGTCAGCATGCCGGTTTTGGGGAATCCTTGAGCGTTAATATAGCCGTTTAGACCGGTGGAAAGCATGGAAAACAGGGTGCCAAACAGGTAGATTTGCAGGTATTGGTCCGCGTATTCCACCGAGAGATCGCTGGCTCCAAACAGAAGGAGAATCGGCCGGCGAAAGCAAAAACACACCCCAAAAAGCACTGCCGAAAACAGGGCCAGCAGGGCAAAAGCATTGCCCAAAATATTTTCCGCCTCTTCCTGATCCCGTCTGCCCCGAGCAATGGAAAACAGCGCGGTGCCGCCATTGCCAAAAAGGCTGGTAAAGGCCGCGATGATTACAATGACTGGAAAAGTGACCCCCAGGCCCGTAAGGGCCACGTCTCCTACATCCTTTAGATGGCCGATGTACACCCGGTCCACTACATTATAGAGCAGCTGCACCACCTGGGCAACGGTAAGAGGAACTGCCTGGGCAATAATCTGGCGCTTGACAGAACCTTCGGAAAAATCTCTTTCACCCAAAGGCGTCATGCCTCCTTTTTACTGGGTTTATGTGTTAAGTTCTCCGCCCTTTTCCTGCGCCCCGCGCCGCTTTTTCCTTTTGGGCGACACCGCTTCATAGCTCATTTCCAGCAATGCGGCGGTTTGTTTATCCCCTGTTTTCTCATCTAATAAGATGGAGATCCACAGAGATTTATTCATATGATAGGCGGGGAAAAAGCCTTCCTCCATGAGCAAAGAGCCGATTAAAAGAGGGTCGCATTTCACATTGACAATGGAAACCGTCTCGCCGCTTTCCAGGCCCAGACGGCGGCCGGAAACGTCCATGAAAACCGCAAACCACTTTTTGGTAATGGGATGCCGCAGCACAAAACACCCCGGAGAATCCGCCCATAAATATTCCGGCAAAACGCCAAAGGCCTCCTGGGCAAAGGCGGCCAAGCGCTGCTTTTGGGCAGGGAGGCTCATGACGCGCTCCCCGGCGGCG
>JAAWSH010000169.1 GCA_022801475.1 Acutalibacter sp.
GCCGAACAGGCAGATGAGCCGCCGGGGCTCATACTCCCGCAGAGTGAGCAGCAGACTCTCCATACTTACGGCGTTATGGGCATAGTCCAGCAGCAGGGTATAGGGGCCGGGCACAGGAACCGGCTCCACCCGGCCCTTGACCCGCACCGTGCGCAGCCCCTCTTTCATGGCTTCTACAGAAATCCCCAGCTGATGGCAGCAGCCAATAGCCGCCAAGGCGTTGTAGGCGTTGAATTTCCCGGGAATCCCCACCTGAGCGGTAAAGTTTAGGTCCCCGGCCGCCTCAAAGGCCACCCCCAGCAGCCCGGGCTGGTTCAGGTGGTGGCAGTTTTCTCCCCGCAGCTGGGCGGCGGGGGAAAAGCCGTAGCGGTACGCCGTGCAGGCGCTGTGGGCCAAAAGCTCCTCTGCGGCGGGGTCGTCGGCGTTCACCACCCCTACCGGGCACATGGAAAACAGCATGGCCTTGCAGGCCAGGTACTCCGCCATATCCTTGTGCTCTACGCCGCCGATGTGGTCCTCGGAGAAGTTGGTGAACACCCCCAGGGCAAAGGGCAGGCCGTAGACCCGGCCGTCCTTTAGACCGATGGAGCTGACCTCCATTACCGCGTATTCGCAGCCCCTGTCCGCCATCCGGCGCAGGTGCTTTTGCACCTCGTAGCTGATGGGGGTGGTGTTGGGCAGAGGGGTCACCTCCTCCCCGATTACCGCGCCGATGGTGCCCATCACCCCGGTCTTATGCCCAGCGGCTTCTAGGATGGAACGGATCATATAGGCCGTGGTGGTCTTGCCCTTGGTGCCCGTAATGCCAATGACCTTGAGGGCGTTCTTGGCGGGGTCGCCGAAAAAGGCGGCGCTCATTAGAGACAAGGCCTTTTTCGTGTCCTCCACCAGGACCACCTGGGCTCCGGGGGCCTCTACTGGCTCCTGGGCAATCACCGCCGCCGCCCCAGCCCCGGCCGCCCCGGCGGCGAACTGGTGGCCGTCCGAGGCGGAGCCCCGCAGGCAGAAGAACGCGCAGCCAGGACAGGCCCTGCGGGAATCATAGACCAAATCGGTTATTTCCACATCCTGAAAACCCCCGGTCAGGCCCAGGGAAGCCAGCAGCTTTGAGAGAAGCATAAAAATAAGTCCTTTCTTTCCATGTTAGTGAGATGAGTTCAGCTTTAGCCAGTGTGCTGCGGTTTCAGCTTTCTTTCCTTTTACATCCCGCTTTTTAAAGCGGTCCAAACCCCTTCGATTGTGTGCCCGGTTGTGTATATTCGTCTCCATGGGGAAGAATATTCATTTCGTAGCCTCCCGCAAATCCCTTTCTGTCCCGCACTCCCAAGCTGAATCAATGTACTCCTGTCCTTTTGTATACCAAACTTCTGAACTTGTCGCAGTCCAAAGGGCTCCCGTAGGGCTTTAGCCTTTCTAACAGTAAGGAGAAAACTTTTACCACCTGTTCCCATCAGCTCCAGAGAGGCGCCGCGATTAGGTATAGAGCCGCCCAGTACAGGAGCATCACTGGCTTATGCCAAAAGTCCGGCAAGTGGCTCAGCTCTCCCTTGGCTACCATCATGTCCGAGACGAAAAAGCACGCCGTCCCCACTGCCAGGGGCCAGTATTCTGCCCCCACTGTAAAGGGCAGCACCACCCCCAGGGCCAGCGAGGCCCCCAGCAGTGCTGGGTACAGACAAAAGGGCAGGGTCAGCCTGCCCAAGGTGGGCAGCTCTTTTCGGAACAGCCAGGCCGCCCCCAAATAGGCCGCTGCCCACACTGCCAGACTCCAGGGGCCCACCGGGGCCAGGCCCCAAAGCCACACCACCAGGCAGACATGGGCCCCGCCAAACACTAGCATCCCCAGGACAAATTGCAGCTCTAAAAGAGCGTCCGCCGCTGTACACAGCAGAAAAAACCAGAACACCGGTTGTGTCAGGGGATTTTCCCCACCCAGGCACAGGGCAAGTCCTGCCGAACCCACAGCTAAAAAACTGGCCGCGCACTTGGCAATCAGACTTTCCCGCGCCAACTTGGCTCCGCGCAGAATAAAATAAAGGGCGAACAGCGCCCCCCAAAGGGGCAGGGCAAGGCAGGAATAGGTCAGCAGGCTCATGTGCGCGTCTCCCTTTTTCAGTATTCCATAATCAATATGATTATAGGCTTCTTTTCAGTCTAACGCAAGAGGAAAATTGTTGTAGTACGGCGCCCATCCCACAGGGGCGGATAAATCACCTGGAAGGCTCTCAAAGGTGCTTCCCGTTAGTTTAGCTGGCTTCTCCGTTCCTACAGCCTCTTTATCCTTATATAATAGGCCGAGACCAGCAGCGCCGCAGCGCCGGTCCAAGCCCCTACCTCTGCATAGAAAATGCCCTCCTGCTCCAGCACCAAGGGCAGGAGCAGCGCGATGCCCACACGCATGACCATTTCCACAAAACCCGAGGCCATAGGCACCACCGTATCCCCCAGCCCCATCAGGGCCGAGCGGTAAATATGCAGCATGTACAGAATAGGCAGGCAAAGGCTCATCACTGCCAGATAGTGGTAAGCAATGGCCATAGAAGCCTCCACCTCCTCCGGCGTGCCGGAAATGAATAGCCCCAAAAATCCCTTGCCCAAAAGCAGCATGGCCACCGCGATAACAGCGGCTGTGATCAGGGCAATAATGGCCGCCGCGCGCATTCCCTGTTTAATGCGCTTAATCAGCCGCGCCCCCAGGTTCTGCCCCACAAAGGAGGTCACCGCGTAGCCGTAAGAGGTAGCAGCGATCTCCAGCAGGCCGTACAGCTTGTTGGTAGCTGTGAACCCGGCGATAAACAGCATGCCGTAGCGGTTCACCACAGACTGCACCACCATGCCCCCGGCGGAGATAATGGCGTTTTGCAGCGCCACCGGCGAGCCCAGCTTCAGCAGGGTGGCCGTCATCTCCCGCTGGGGCCAAAAGTCGCTCTTTTCCAGCCGAAGGATAGTCAGCCTGCGCACATTCTGGTAACAGTAGACAGTCGATACCGCCTGGGCAATCAGCGTGGCCCCCGCCGCTCCAGCAATGCCCCAGTGCAGACCCATCACAAAGAGCAGGTCCAGAACAATATTCACCACCGTGGCCACAATCACCGCGTACAAAGGGGTTTTGCTGTCCCCCAGGGCCCGCAGGATAGAGGCCAGCAGGTTATACGCCGCCACAATAGGAATGCCGCCAAAAATAATCCGTAAATACAGGATGGAATTGCCAATGATGTCCTCCGGGGTGTTCAGCAGCCGCAAAACCGGGTGCGCGGCTAACTGGCTGACCGCCAGCATCACCACAGCGCCAATGCCGCACAGCGTTACCGAAACCCCCACCGACCGGGAGAGCTGGCGGTAGTCCTTAGCGCCAAAGTACTGGGCCATCAGGATAGAGAAACCCTGGGCCAAGCCCTGCACTACGCTAAGCACCAGCCAGTTCAGCCAGTCGGCCGCGCCCAGGGCCGCCAGTGCCTGAACCCCCACCACCTGGCCCACCACAGCAGTGTCCACCACAGTGTACAGTTGTTGAAAAACGTTGCCCATCATCAGTGGCAGGGCGAAAGAGATTAGCAATTTGACCGGGCTGCCCTCGGTCATGTTCCGGATTCGTTGTGCCATGATTGTTCCTCTCTATCATAACTTAGTCGGTAATCTATCCTATCATGATTATTGGGTATGATCTCCGGCTGGGGCCGTGCTGGGCGGGATCGGCTTTGGTTGCCTTGCCGCCCGGTATGGGCTGGCGGGCCGCTGTTCCAGCCCTGTCTTTTTGTGCGGCGTGGTTTCTGTGCGCCCTTTTTGCCTGAAAGGCGGGTTAGGCTTTGTGAAACTCCGCTCTTTTCTTCGCACTACTTTACAAGACAAGACCGTGGGACTCTGTTCTCGTCTGCCGGCCCGGTCGGTTCACAGTCTGCTGGCAGACCCTCACCCCACATTCTGAAAGGGGCCCAAAACCCCTTCGCCGCGCAATATACCCTTCTTTTGGCTTACGGATATAGCTCCACGCCGTATTTCTCCGCCGCTTTTCGCCAGTATTCCTCCGGCACCTGGGGCCAGGGTAGCAGCTGCCCGCACTCTTTCTGGTACAGCTGTGCCGCCCAGGCCGGCACCACCCCGCAGGGGTCATTGCCCGTTAGCACATTATACCGCAGCATGGCAGCCCAAACCGGCGCGCGCGCTGCCAGACCAGAGGTCTCCAGCTCTCGGAGCGTTCTCTGCCAGTCATAGGGGATGCGTAAAAATTCCGGCCTCCACCAGCCTTCCTCCAAGTGGAGCAGCGTCATCTGCGCCACCTTTGCCAGCTCGGTGGCCTGGGCTGAGCCCGGCCGGGCTCTTCTGCATACCGGGTTGCCCACCGAGCCCACGCAAACCAGCCGCTTGCCTTGGTGAAAAAGACTCCACTGCTTGTGGTTGTGGCCCT
>JAAWSH010000170.1 GCA_022801475.1 Acutalibacter sp.
ACCCAGATAAAGATTGACAGCGCAAAGGCCATGCTGGCACAGGGCGTCTCCGCCAGTGATGCCGCCCGTGCGGCGGGGTACGAGAATTATCCACATTTCAGCCGGGTGTTCAAAAAAGTGGTGGGGGCAAGCCCTAAACAATATCAAGAGAATTGCGGAGAAACAAAATCATGTGGGAATTGACGTAGCATATGCGGCGTTCCAAAAGATTTAGGATGGATTCACAAGCAGTTCTTTTTACCGAAACGCCATTTGCTTGTGCTTGATGCGGACCGATGAATTAGCAAATCTTCTTTTTAATCAGTTCAAAGAAGCCCGCCGGGAGATTCCCTGGCGGGCCATTTGTACCCGCACTCACTCCAAATAAGTCCGCAGATACTCCTCCATCTTCTCCATATACTCCAAGGACTGAGCGTTATCGTTCTGTAGTCCGTGGCCGGAATGGGGGAACTCGATATAGTCGTAGGGAACATTGTGTTCCTCCAATGCCCGGAGCAGGTGCTTAGATGCATCAAAGGGACAAACCTTGTCATACTTTCCGTATGCGCAAAGAGTGGGCACTGAATGATCATTGATCCAGAGATCAGCGGAGATGTCCCGCACCTCATCCTCATAATCATCAGCGGCAATCATCTCTGGCGTGATCTCTCTGCCAGCCATTGTGCTGAATAACCCGGCTGCTGCCTCGGGACTTTTATCCAGCCCATAGCACTTCCAATCCTTGTGGTGAAAGCTGGCCGGACCCACTGCCTCAAACACCATTTTTACCGGAAGCGGCGAGGTTTCCGCGTCCCGATAGGCGTAAATCAGGGCCAGGCAGCCCCCAGCCGAGCCGCCGGACACAGCCATGCGGTTCAAATGATAGCCCAGCTTCTCTGTTTCCTCCACAATGGCCGGGATACTGGCCTTGATCTCCATAGACTGGGAGTAGACACTGGCCTCGGGGTTTTCCCCGCTGAACAAGGTGTAGTTAACCCCTGCCGCTACATAGCCCATGGAGCAAAGGCGTTTGAGCATATCCGCGTCCTCTGACTTGTCACCGCTGGTAAAACCTCCTGCGTGGAGATAGACCACCAGCCCATAGGAGTCCTTACCGCTGTCTACAGGGACATATAAATCAAACTTGTTTGCCTCGCCCTGGCCATAGCTAAGGTCCGTGTATATTTTCCCAACGGTATCATCCCAGTGATAGGCCATTGCCTTTGCATGGGGGTTGTAGGTCATTTTGAAAATAGCCGAGGCCATAAAAGTCAGGATAAACGTCCCCGTGTAAATCAGCCCCCACATCACGCGTCCCTTCTTTCCCGCTTTTTTGCTCATAAGAAATTTCCTCCAAACATGGCGCCGCCCAGAAGCATGTTTAAGATACCCCGTACCGCCAGCCGCCCGGAAACTACTGCCGCAAAGATCACCAAAGCCAGGGTAATCAGCCGCTTTGTCATCAAACTCATGATTTTTCTTCCTTTCTCTGCTTCATCTCAATCTTTACATCCTGATACAGGTTGTTCAGGAAGATCTCCGGACTCTTCCCCGAAAACGCTTTGCCGGCTTCTTCGTCTCCTTGCAGCAGCCACATAAACCACGCGGTGGCATAGCCGTCTGCCGCGAAGAGCATATCGCCATGGGGCGTGTCTTTTCTCCGGGCCATAGCCCTGCTGCCATCTATATCGCTGTAGATATCATCCAGCTGCTCCCCGGTAACCACCCAATCATCCCCGCCGCCCGCTCCGGCCAGCAGCAGGATTGGCGTATGGATTTTCAGTGCGTCATACTCCCATTCCAGCGCCGCTGCGAGCTCCTTATTTGTGGGAGACAGGGCCACGGCCGCTTTGTAGGCACCCGCGTGCTTCTGCTCGGTAATTGCGTTGATTACACCAACACCGCCCTGACTATGCCCGATGATGCCCACGTTCTCCATATCAATCTTTCCATAGAACTGGTTCGGCTTTTCATCCATCTCTTTATATTGATTCAGCGTTTCAAGATGGCGTACACACATCTCTGAAGCGAAACCATTCCAATCATATTCCTCCTCCGTTCCAATGGCAATGAACCCCCAGGAGGCCATATGCTCCAGCACGGCCCGGTACTTAGACGCTTTAATACCGCTGCCATTGGCATACACCACTACCGGGTATTGGCTGTCCTCCAACTGGGTGGGATAACAGAGCACATATTTTCCAAACCCCTGGGGAACCGGCTGCTCACAAACTTCGACTGTATGAGGGCCAGGTTGTATGTATTTTCCTTCCAGCCCACCGCCGGTCTCCACCTTCTGTGTATAGTCCGAGCGGACGGCGGGCTGATTCGCCAGCCAAATCAGCAGACTTACGACCAAGACAATAACGCAGAGGAGCGCGATGCCCAGTATTTTCAGTACTTTTTTCATGTTTCTTTCCTTTCCCTTGACTTTCTGCTGCAACAGGTGTAGTATTATAATGTAACAAGTGTAGCATCATAAATCCCTCATGTCAAGAGAACGGGAAAAATGCTACAAACCAGGAGGATTGTTGCAGCATGGACAACGCGGAAAAAAACACCTACGTAAAAAGGCGGCTCACCGCATCACTTCTGGAGCTGCTGGAAACAAAAGAGTTCCGAGTGATTTCGGTTAGCGAGATTGCGGAGGCCGCAGGAGTACACAGGGTATCCTTCTATCGGAATTACACAGAGAAAGAGGATGTGCTTCGGGAATACATCAAGTATACCTATGGACAATGGGTTGCGGAGCATCCTGCCGCCGCGGACCCCCTCCCGGCGCTGTTTGACTATCTCAGGGAGTACGCCCCTCTATATCGGCTTTTGCACCGGCGCAGACTCCTGCCGCTGTTCAAGGATGTCCTCTTCAGCAGTATTGGCCCCCGTCCAGAGTATGAAAATGGGGCGGCTTATGCTACGGCTTTCCTTGCAAACGGGGTGTACGGCTGGATTGAGGAATGGGTGGCCAGGGGAATGCAGGAATCGGCGGAGGCCTTGGCGGAGATGATGAGGAGGGGGCAGTGAGGTGTTTTCTGTTCAGAGTGGGCAGGTTCGTACAGCCAGAGCTGGCAGCCACTTTATTTGGTCCATTATTTAGCATTTATTTCATTGACAAACCCCTGCCAAGCGTCCTATAATAGAATTGAGGTTTTTCGATCAGCCCCCCGAGATATACAGTGGCGTATTAGGTTGGGGATACAGGGTCATACGGTTGCCTTGTGCCCCCATTTTCCACCTTTGCTGCTATTCTGGGAGCTGTGTTAAGGTTTGCCTGAAAAACGGGACAACCGCCTCTTTGCCCAGCGCAGATCAAAAGGCGGCTATGGGCGGGCTTTGGCGGAAAGCCTGATGAAACAAAAACAGGAGTGTATCGATGATGAAAAGTATCCGCAGGAAAATCACAACATGTTTGATCGCCACAGTGCTCCTCGCGTTGCTGGCAGTGGGAGCTTTTAGCATAGTGCTGAACTACCGAAGCACCTTGTCTACGGTGGAACAGATGATGGGAGAAACGGTGGTGCTGGCAGCTGGGCGTATCCAGCAGGAGTTGACGGCCTACCGGAACGTTGCCATGGACACGGGCTGCATCCCTCAGCTTTCCGGCAGCGAGGTGCCCGTGGAAGAAAAGCGTGCTATCATAGATGAGCGGGTGGGCATGCACGGCTTCCAGCGTGGTAATATCGTGGGCGCAAACGGCATCAGCATATTTGATGGGAATGACTACTCCGACCGGGAATATGTGCGGCAAGCCATGGCGGGAAACGTGTATGTATCAGAACCGCTTATCAGCAAGATTACCGGCGAGCTCTCCATTATGGTAGCCGCCCCCCTATATGACGGCGGCAAGCAGGGTGGGGAGATTGTGGGTGTAGTATATTTTGTGCCCCCCGAGACTTTCCTTAATGACATCGTCTCCTCTATCAAGGTCAGCGAAAGCAGCCACGCTTATATGATAAATAAGGATGGCGACACCATAGCGGACAACACTCTGGAAACCATTACCACCCAGAATATTGAGCGCGAAGCCCAAAATGATCCTTCCCTGCAGGGGCTGGCGGCCATCCATACAGCCATGCGCCAGAAAGGCAGTGGGTTCGGCAGCTTCCAGGCGGCAGATGGGCCCCGTTTTGCGGCCTATGCCCCGGTAGGCGGAACCGACGGCTGGAGTGTGGCGGTGACAGCCATGAAAAAGGACTACCTGGCTGATACATATTTTGGCATATTTATCAATGTAGGGGTTATGCTGCTCTCTATCCTGGCCTCTATCGTAGTGGCCATAAAGCTTTCCAGCAACATCAGCGTGCCCATGCAGGCCTGCGCCCGGCGCATGAAGCAG
>JAAWSH010000171.1 GCA_022801475.1 Acutalibacter sp.
AAGGCCTTTGTAGAGGACTACAATAAGATGGTGACCGACCTGCACAACGCGTACAGCACCATGCCCCTGCAAAAGAGCAATGGCAGCTCTTATGAGCCCTTGACCGAGGACGACGAGAACAGCATGACCGAGACGGCCATTAAGAACCACGAGGAAAAGGCCAAGACCGGCCTGCTCTTTGGCGATATGGACCTACAGGGCCTGTACACAAAGCTCACCAGCGCCATACAGGGCGGAGAAAACTTTGCCGTTTTGAAATCCATTGGCCTGGAAGTGGCCTATGGCAACGGCCTAAGCACCATTGACCTGGACGAGGACGCCCTGCGCCAGGCTTTGGACACAGACCCCGATAAGGTGAAGAACGCCTTTTCCCAGACTGTGGCCAACGGCGCCTCCAGCAATGGTCTGATGTATAACCTGAAAGACGTTTTGGAGCAGTATGGAAACACCTCCATCGCCAGCCCTGGTATTTTGGTGAACAAGGCCGGCACGCCGCTGTCCTCTTATTCTCTAAGCCACAATGAGCTTAACGACCAGCTGCAAAACCTGAATAAAGAGATCGAGCGCTGGCAGGACAAGATGAGCGACCGGATTGACTACTATACCAACCAATTTACCCGCCTAGAGCAGCTGATCAGCCAGATGAATTCTCAAAGCTCCATGCTGGCCGGTCTTACCGGCGGCTACTAAGCTCCCGTTGGCATGAAAACAAATAACTGCAAAAGAGGTTGCTATGGAACACAATGCATACCAGCAATACAAAGAGCAGTCTATTAACACCATGACCCCCAGCGAACTGCTGTTACTGCTGTATGACGAGCTGATCAAAAATCTGATGCGCTGTAATCTGGCTTTGGAACAAAAGGAGTACGAAATTTTGGAAGAGGCCGCTGACAAAAGCACGGATATTATTCGTTATCTGGATGATACGCTGGACAGCCAATACGCCATCAGCCGTGACCTGCACCGGCTTTATGATTACTTTGAGTACCAGATGAACCGGGTGAAAATTGGCCGCAACAAAAAGGCGCTGGACGAAATACGCCCCATGGTGAGCGACCTGCGGGACAGTTTCCGAACCGCAGTAAAGACCTGCGCCGAGGAAGAAAAGCAGGGCCAGGCAGCGGCTTCCACCTGATAAAGAGGAGGACGGACATGGACGGACACACCTTGGATGAGCTGTTTTTAAAACAGCGGCAGCTGTATGTGCGGCTGGTTGAGTTTGAAGATCTAACCACGCAGCTGGCCAGTGCTGTGGACCGGCGGGACGAAGTGTCTGTGCAGATGCTGCTGGATATGCGGGAAGAGCCTGCCCACCGGCTGCAAGAGGTGGATCAGGGGCTGCGCCGCCGCTTACTGGAGCTGCCGGAGGATGACGCTATTCGCGCCCGGGAGATTCTGGAAGGGGGCGCGCACCGGGAACCAGCGGAAGAGAGGCTTTGCCAACAGGTCTCCCAAAACAGGCGGCTGATTGAGCGCTGCTTAGAGCTGGATAAGCGGGTCAGCCTGCGGGTGGACAGCGGAAGATCTATTTATAGCAAATATAGATAGTGGCAAGGGGCTGACCCAGTCCAGAAAAAACAAAACGAACCAAAGGCCTGAAGATAAGTCCCAGGCAAAATGCCGCCCGGAGTGATGTCCAGGCGGCATTTTTGCGCGAAGAGAATGATATTTGGGATGAGCGTGGAGAAAACCAGTGGCCGCTGGGTCGAAATTTATCTTGTATGGTGTGGGAGACAGTGCTATAATATAGTTATAGAAAACACACTTGAAAATCGGTATGTGCCGGTTTTCAAGCTGGGCGGCTACGCCGCCTGGTACAAAAGGGGGACTCTACCGCTTTTGAACTGTGTTAACTAGATAGCTTGGGACAGGGTATGGAGAAGCTTTACACCGGAAGGGGCTTGTTGAGAAACCACAGCCGCGCGCCGTCTCCATTGCTGGCCGCGGCTTCGTCTATAATGAGCTGGGGCTCCCACTGGGCCAAGCTGTTTTCCCGGCTGTTTGGGTCAGCTACCAGCACATGGCCGGTAGGGGTGGAACCATGCAGCACGATAAAGTGGCCGCTGTTGGTAAAATGCCCGGGGCCCACCAGGGCCACGGCCATGCCGCCAAGGCTAAGGTGCTGGCGCAGTTCCTTGGCAGTGGCATGTTTCGCGTCTTTATACCTTAGTCCAAAGGCTTTGGCTGTTCCCTCTACAATGTCAGGGTACGAGCCGCTGCCCGGGCACCAGTAACCCTGTCCCGCCGCCCAGGCGGCCATTTTAGCGGGGTCTGTGTCCTGGCCAGTCAGGCTGGCCACCACCATGGCCATAGCGGTGGGGCCGCAGCCATAGGGGCCAATGGGGTCGCTGCCATAAAGCTGGTTTCGCCAGGCCTCGTCCCCTTGGTTAAAATAGACGCAGGGTGTGCCGCCTGTTAGCAGGGTGCGCCCGTTCTCCTCCCGAAAACGGGTGACGGCAGGCGCGGCGGCTTCGGGCGTATTCCGAACGAAGATTTCCTCCGCCAGCTGGGGCACCTCTGGCAGGGGCCAGGGCATGGGCGAGGGCAGCGCCTGGGCTGCCCGGCCCACATCCTTTGCCACAGCGTCCCGATGAAGCCGGGCCTGCCAGAGCTGGAACTGGGTTTGGGTATATTGGGCGGCGCGGACCACCGGCTGTACCACTGGGTCGGTGATCTTATGGTACAGGGCCGGGGAAAAATAGCGGCAAAAGGCCAGCTCCATTCCGCCAATACAGAGAATGGCCAGAATGAGCGTCCAAGCCAGCCAGTGGCGCAGGCCGCGGCTTTTACGAATTTTGGTACGGTTTTGTGGAAACGGAGAGCCTCTTTTCAAAGTTTGTCCTCCAGGGGCATGGCACAGGACAAGGGACGAACCGTGCCGGTTTTAGGGCTTGTTTGAAAAATCGGAAACGCCGTCTTTTTGCCCAGAAGCGGTCCTCTTCCGCGTCGAAAATCCTCGTTATACGCAAGTATTCCTTGCGGTTTTTTCCTTGAAGCTGGCCGCTTTTGGAGAAAAATCCATCATTTCCTCTATTTTCAAACAAGCCCTAGTCAGATTATATCAAATTCGCCGGGGTTTGTAAACCCCAGCGCGGGGGAGGGGAGTGTTCAAAAGAAGAGTTTGTGACGAAAGAGTGGAGTCTCACCTGCCGATTTCGTCGGCAGAAGAGACGAAGAAACTTTTACCGTTTCTTCGTTGGAGCCTCGCCTTTAATCACTTCATTTAGGACACTTCCGCGGGAGAGGCGCCTTCAAAGGCGCGCTTTTATGGCCGTTCCGCCCCAGAGAACGCAGGGGCGGCGATGCGGGCCCGTATCAGCATAAATATTTAGATTGCTCTGGTTTTTATTACAATGAAAAGGTAAATTGATTCTTTTTAGATAACCGGAAGATCCATTCTGGGAAGGAGCCATCCTGTTATGCCAACCATCCGACTGGACAATGTTTCAAAAATTTACAAAGGTTCAAAAAAAAGCAACAAGCGCTTTGAGACCCTCTCACATGTAAGCCTTCAGATAGAGCAGGGGGAGTTTGTGTTTTTTGTGGGCAGCCGGGGGGCCGGCAGCAGCACCCTGCTCAATTTGATCGCGGGGGAGCTCCAGCCTGATGGGGGCGCGGTATACCTGGACCAGGTAAACCTGGCCAAGCTGAACCGCCGCCAGGAGCGCAAGCTGAAATATATTTTTGGCAAGGTGCCCCAGATGACAGCCCTAAACCGCACGGCCACGGTTTTTGAAAATCTCTGCCCGCCCGGCCGCCTGGGAAAGGTGGGCGGAGCTTTGACAGACGGCCCGCTGATCACCAAGGCCCTGGGGCTGGTGGGGATGCCGGACTGTGAGGACCGGTATCCGGCAGAGTTCACGGTATCAGAATGCAGGCGCATCGAGCTGGCAAAGGCCATCCTTTACAGTCCGCCCATCCTGATATTGGACAAGATGACGGACCGGATGGACGACGACAGTATTTGGGACACCATGCACCTTTTGGGTGAGATGAACCGCCGGGGCACCACGATTTTAATGGCAACCCATGCCAAGCAGTTCGTAAACATTATGCGCAAACGCGTGGTAACCATTGTAGATGGAAAAATTGTGGGAGACGTGGCAAAGGGCCGGTTTGGCGATATTGTGTAAAGGAGGTGCTCTTTACAGGTTTGTCCGCGTAAAGTTACCTAGCTTTACAAACTGGCCGCCGGCACAGCCAGTTAACTGGAATATTTTTAGATAATGCAAATTATGGTTTGACAGGCCTGCTTTTGGAGTATATAATGAAGAAATAAAGCCGGGTCCTAAG
>JAAWSH010000255.1 GCA_022801475.1 Acutalibacter sp.
TCATCATAGGCTTGGCGCAGCTTTTGAAAGGTCTTTTTGATCTGGGTCATTTCGATAAGCTGGGCTAGCAGTTCTGACTCGTCTTGGATTTCCAGTTCTGTTTTTTCACTTAAGATTTTATAGAACAGGGATTGGTCAAAGATTAGCTCCGCGCTGGCCCGACCGCTGCCCAGGTCAATCTTTCGAACGTTCACACTCTCCACTGGCTCGCAAGTGCGCATGTTCTCCAGCATGGACTTCACTTCCCGCATACGCTGGATGCCACAGCAGTCCTTGATCGCCCCAAATACAGATGAGTACAGCCAGTGGTCTGCCCCCAGGCCTGCCACCCATCCGGGCACTGCCAGCTCTACCTCCCGTACAGGGAATTGGTACAGCAGGCTGGCAATGATTTCCTTAATCCCCTGCTCTGTAATGTCAATACAATTCACAGGAAGAACGGGCACGCCATATTTTTCCGAGAGCCTTCCGGCCAGCTCCTTGGACACCGGATCCCCTGGGTCAACACAATTCAACAGCATTACAAAAGGACGGTTGGTCTGGTTTAGTTCGTCAATTACCCGTTCCTCTGCCTCTTCATACTCATCCCTGGGAATATCACTAATACTGCCGTCTGTGGTAATCACAAGGCCGATGGTGGAATGCTCGGTAATCACTTTTTTGGTTCCGATCTCTGCCGCCATATTAAATGGGATTGGCTCTTCAAACCAAGGCGTACGTACCATGCGGGGCTGGTCCTCTTCTATGTAGCCGATGGCACTGGGCACAATATATCCCACACAATCAATCATCCGCACACTGAACATTGCGTCACTGTCGATCTGCACCGAAACCGCCTGCTCTGGGATAAACTTTGGCTCTGTAGTCATAATGGTGCGTCCGGCCGAGGACTGAGGCAGCTCATCCACTGCCCGCTCCCGTTGAAGCCCGTCGGGAATATTGGGAATTACCACTGTGTCCATAAACTTTTTGATAAATGTAGACTTTCCAGTACGGACCGGTCCCACCACACCAATATAGATTTCGCCATTGGTACGGTCCTGGATGTCCTTATATACGTTAAAATCTTCCATAAAATTCATTCCTTTCCCTGGGTATTGGAACTTGTACCGATAGGATACTGGGCATATCTTTCAGGCAACCGGCAGTTGTTCATCGTATTGCAAACACTACCGATTACAAGGTCGGCAAACATTTTTACACTTCTATGTCTTGTTACCGACTGAATCTGTGCCAAAGGCCAATTCCTTTCGGTTCAAGTTCATAGCTCCCATCTTTTTCAACGGTTACAAATAATAATTGGCCTAGACTCCGGCACTGTGTCCTCAAACAGTTCATTTTGGCTTCTCAGGTCCGTAAGCAGCGCCCGGTGATTTTTAGCGATGTCCCACAGCTTCTCCCCCTGAGAGGCGTAGTACACCAGAAACCGTGGACGCACATCAAAATCTTTGGCGTTCTCTTCCATGCCCGCCGAGGTCAGATATTTCACATTATCCATACTCATCAGCAGCGAGGTCACAGAGGTTTCAGCAGAAATCTCTACTGTGTTCCGGTCTAGGATTCGATACTCCCACAGTTCCGTGTGCCATACGGTATCGCAGCGCTTGGCTAGCTGGTTCTCTAACTCCACCGTAAAATTGTGATCAAACTGCTTTTCCGCGTAGAGAATCCTTCCTTGGGCATTTACATATAGCATACAGATTGTATACTTAACCCGGTAGTTTATCTTGGTCTTTTCACAAGTGGACTGCACATTGTCCTGCTCACACCAAACATCCAATACTCGCTGGATCTCGTCATCAGAAACCGTTAGACTACACTTTTTTTTCAACACTTCAGAAGATACCCCATGGATTTGGGTAAAAGAGCTTTGGGCGTAACGCAGCTCCAGCGGCGCTTTCACCGAGTATGCGTCATTGATGATCTCCACCTCGCAGGCCTTGTACAAAAAGGCCATTAAAAACACCTTTACCACCACGCTGACCCCTGTGTATTCCCCCACGTCGTCCTCTCGGGGCTGGATGCTGCTTTCCCCTGTTACAATCCGCAGGTCGCAAATACAGTCCTCTGAAGCTCCCGAGCATTCAATAATCTGGCTGAAATCAATTGAGGAGGAAAGCTTTTCTACATTGGTACTATCTACCGCCGAAGTATAGAGAAAAGAAATATCCGCCGTACCGTTTACGGTCAGTCGTTCCTCTGAAAGGCGGCTCTCAATCACCCGGCAAGAAACATCCCGACGCAGGATAGCCTCTATGGGCGGCTTGCCGTTCTTTACCGGCAAGGTATCTTCAATGGTAAACTGATGGCATACCGCGTTCACCGCCTGATGGGCCTGGAAGGAATCTCCCCGTTTTTCAATGGACTCGTCTTCTAAACTACAGGTGATCAGTTCTTTTCTTTGTACAACAGCCAGCACATGCAGGGACACTGCCGCGTGTAGATCGACTCTTCTGGCACTGACTGCCCGGCAGGTCAAATGTGGTATGGATGCCTGCACACAGGCTATGGCCTTTTCCTCAGAAGCTTTTAGCTTGATAGAAGCGGAAAATTCCTTTGTAAACTCACAGCATCGGACACAGTCGCCCTTGCTGTCCAGGTACATCACCCGAATGTCGCATACCCCGTCGCAGGTTAAGGTATCTCCCGTAATAATGTAAGATGATACCTCTGGAACCACCCGGCATTTCAGTATCTTTTGAATGTCCGCGCAGTAATCCGGCAGATTGTATTCGGTGTCAACCGGCGTTTCGTAACGGCCGTCAAATACGGGGTCAAAGTATTCATAAGGCGCGGTCTTTATTTGGGCCTGCATACAGCATCCTCTCCTTTGGCTTTCTTTTGCTTAATATGTATGCGTCCCAGAGAAAAATATGCGGACAAAAGCGCCCCCTGCTGATTTTAAGCGGTGGTGACCTGCTCTTTACGCAAAAAAAGACAGCGCCGCCTGCCCGCGCTGTCCCCTTATTCTTATGACTCCCCGGTTTTTTCCATATTGCCAGGGCCGCATACTCCTTTTAGCAGTTCTTCCGCCGAAACGCCAAAGAGCTTGGCCAGGGCGAACAAGTTTGAGGTGCTGGGGTCCGAGGCCCCGCTTTCCCACTTAGAGACCGCCTGACGGCTGACACCCAGGCTCTCGGCCACAAACTCCTGGGTCATTTTGCAGCGGCTGCGGTACTCTCGAATGGTCTCGCCCAAGGACCTTTGCGCCTGGGACACCTCTTTTTTTACCTGGGCAGACCGCAGGTATTTGCGCAACGCCCGGATGATTAGCACCAGCATATAGATTGCTAGGCCAAAAAACAGCAGGCCGATTAGTATGACGGGGATTGCCAAGAAAAAATTCAAATCCATCCTTTTGCCTCCTTTCTTTATTTTGTCCTCATAGTAGCATAACCCGCTGGTTTCCTCCACCAACTATCGCGCAACCTGGGGAAAATCGGGCATTTTTGCGGCTTACAAGGGACCAAAAAACACGAAAAAGCGGCGTTTGGGACCAGGCCCGCACACCGCCTCTTCCGCTCGGGTCAAAACAACCCTCTTAAGTACTTTTTAGGCCTCTTCTACCTTTCTGATCCCATACAGCTTCCGCAGAAAAAAGCCCCAAAAACCTTTTCTCTTCTCTAAAATGACCACTTTCATCGCATTATCTCTCCTTTACTGCCGTAATAGCGAGAACCCCAGGGCCACCAATATAACAGCGGAAAGAAAGAGCGTGAACCCTACGGGGCAAAAGCAGGAAATGGTCATTCCCAAGCCAAAACAGACCGTACACATATTCCGGCAGTGGCAGTCTTTCAGGCAGGTACAGTTGAGCTTTCGTTTTGACATGGTATCCGGCCTCCCCGGCAATTTACTCGCTAGGCGGTTGTCTACATGCGTCAGACAAGGAGTTTTATCTGCTCAAAAAAACAGCAGGCCGGGTTTTAATTCCATTCACACAAAACAAACTAAACCGGCCGAAACACCCGCTTGCAGCTCCCATGTAAGTGCCGCCTAGTTCAGTATATACACCCAAGAAAAAAGTGTTACTGTACCACGACCACGAGAGCGGTGCCGTTATGTACCCGCACCTCCGCTGGGTCTCCCGCCACCTGATTGCTTACTCCCATGGGGAAACCACCGCAGCTCAATTGTTCCCGGTTCAGCGGATATTTCAGCCCTGAATAGCTTACCGTACAGGCGGAACCATTATAGGGGAACACAGACACCGTAGCACCGCTCATGCCAGTCATCTTTAGCCGTTCATCATGAAGCAGGAATATTTTTGTACTGGCATCGGCAATAATCCCAT
>JAAWSH010000172.1 GCA_022801475.1 Acutalibacter sp.
CCAGGGCGTAATCCAGGGCTAGAATGCCCCCCAGGGAAAGGCCGCATAGCGCCGGCCGCTCCCCCGCCTTCTGGCAGTACTGGACAAAAGCGGCATACAGGTTTTCATAGGCCGCCTCCTTTTCCCCCAGAATCGCGGCCAAGTCAGGGCACAAAATATCCTCTCTGTTTTTCATGTAGGCAAGGGTTGCGTTCCAGCTTTCCGCCTTGTGCCCAGAACCGTGAAGGAAAATCTTTTTCATGGCGCCCTCCCTCTCAAGGTCTTTTGCTCTCGTCCCAGCCATAGGCCGCTTTTGCTCAACATAGCCTGGGCGGGGGCGGCCTCATCCCTGGCTTCGCCCAATATAAGGGCCCAGCCCTTGGGGCTCGTCTCCCGCCCCTTGTATTTCCAGAGGAGGCCAGGAAGCCCTTCCTGGTTTGCCTTTGGCCTCTATTTCCGAAACATCCGTTCCAGCTGCCTGTGAAGCCGCCGGTAGTACTGGGTAATCAGCCCCGCCAGCACAAAATCATACAGCACAAACACCCCGTTGGCCAAAAGCAGCAGCGCCGCCGGGCCCCAGCCCCCCAAAAGGGAGAACGCCTCCCAGGGGACGCCCAGCACGTACACGGTCAGCAGGGCGTCGCCAATGGCCGCCGCGTTAAAGATCAGCAGCTTTGCCCCCCAGCGCAAAACCCGGCTCCGTATTTTGCTTAACAGGGCAAACAGCGCCGGGTAATATCCAAAAAACAGCAGGTAGATCAGCACAGCCTCCCGGTCCGGAACCAGCAGCAGGCACAGCGCGCCCGTGGCCCCATAGGCCCCAAAGGCATAGCCCAGGCCCGCCTCGGCCACCAGGGGAATCAGCAGGCACCCGGCCACTGCCGGAATGGCCACCGAGGCCACAGAGACCAGCCCCTCGAAAAGCATAAGCACCACCGAAAGAGCCGCCACCATGCCGCATAAAGCCAGCTTCATTGTGTTTTTCACCAGCCACGCCTCCCTCTTTTAGCAGCAGGGAATCAGGTCGCCGCCCATACACTCGCAGCAGCAGTCCGCCATCAAAAGACCAGAGCACATATCACAGGTATTGCACCCGCCGGCCGCCATATTCTGGTTGGGGTTATAGCCCCCATACATGCCCCCCCGCTGGCTCATGGCCTGGTTCAGGGCCGCGCTGTATTCGCCGTTGCCCGGGTCCATTTGGCACGCCCGGCCAAAGTGGTCCTTTGCCTCTTCCAGCCAGCCCCGGCGGTACAGCACCGAGCCCTTTAGAAAATACCATTCCGCGTTGCGCCGCTCTGGGGGCACGCCGTTTAAAATCTGCTCCGCGTCCGCAATGCGCCCGGCCATAATCAAACCGCGCACATCGTTAAAGCCCGTGTTCCGCCCCGCGTATCCATAGCCCTGGGCCCCACCGTAGCCGTCCCCGTCGCTTGTGCCCCTGTTGTAGGGCCCGCCCTTGCGCCGGGCCGTAATGGCGTCGTAGGCCTCGTTAATCTCCTTCATCTTCTCCTCTGCCAGTTCCTTCAGCGGGCCTTCCTCAAACTGGTCCGGATGGTAATTTTTGGCCTGTTTGCGGTAGGCGTCCTTTATCTCTTCGTCAGAGGCGGAAGAAGAAACCTTCAGCACTTTATACGGATCGCTCATACAAAAAAACACTTCCCTTTCTTCATAAAACCGGCCGCGAACCGGGTCCGGCTGCTCTACACTTGTTCCAGTTCCCGCCTGGGCTTATCCTTTACATGCAGAAAAAGAATTTCCCGCTGCACCTGGGCCAGGCCCTTTAGGGCCACGTTTTCTATAATGGGGCCAAACTGCCCGGGCTCCTCCAGCAAATTCACCGCCCTCACGGCCTGGGCGGCGGTGGCGTTCAGGGCCGCGTTGCAGGCTTCCTCGGCCCGGGTCCGTTCCTGGGGGGAAAGCTCCCTTTTTCCCTCCAGCCCCAGCCGGGAGATAAAGGGGTTAAACGCCCCTGTCGCCAGGTCCTCCCGCAGGTCGTCGGCAGCGTCCATCAGGTACACCCACCGGCCCAGGTAATAGCCAAAGGCCGCCAGGGGCCTTTGCTGGGCCCCGCACCCGGCCAGCGCCCCAAACACGGTCTCCAGCAGCTTGGCTGTGGGCTCGGCGCAGCGGTCAATGCCAGCCTGTTCCTCCTCTGCCCGGCGCTGGTCCTCCATGGCCTGTTCCGCCGCCTGGGCCAGGTCCGGCCAGCGGGCGGCGGCCTTTTTTGCTTTGCCCCATACCAACGGCAGCAAAAGGCGGCTGCCCAGGGAGGCCAGAACGCCCTGGTCCGCTATATTGTCCTTTAGCTTGTGGCAGGTGAGCAGCACGCACAAAGCGGCGGCTTTTTTGTAGGATTCCCCCCCGGCGGGCAGGTAGGTGCAGGCTTTCAGTGGGTTGCACACGCACCGGGCTCGGCGCTCCTGTACCTTTTCGCCCGTCACAGACAGGGCCAGCATGGCGTAAAAGGCGCAGTCGTAACTAAGGGCAAACCGGGCTAGGGGGCCGTACTCCTGGCCCAAAACCCGGCACAGCTGGCAGTAGACCGCCTTATACTGGGCATACTCCCGCACCAAAAGCTCCGCTTTATGAGGACGCACATAACCAAACATAGCATCATCCCTCTTGTAGCTATTGTACCGGATTTCCCGCAAAAGATGTTGAACACAATGTAAACTTTGCAGCGCCCAGCGCAAGCGCTGGACCATTAGTCGCGGGGGCGTTCGCTTCGGCTCACTCGCCAGTGGTAACTTTTAGCCGAGCCAGCGCGTTCCTCTGGGCGCTTCCGGCGCGGCCCCTCTTTTTTGCTTTGGCCAATACGGGCCCCGCCCTTTCAGCCCCGCCCGTCCCCTGCCCGCGCTGCACCGTTAGTCGCAGAGGTCTCGTCTGCCGATGAAATCGGCTGGACTCGGTCGGGTCAGAACGGCCGCCACTGGCGACCTTCCCCGGGCAAAGCCACGCCCTCCCCGGGTGGTAACGGTTAGCCCAGCCAGCGCGGCAGCGCAAGCGCTGCACCGTTAGTCGCGGAATCGGGCAAAGCTGCGCCCTCCCCAGGTGATAACGGTTAGCCGAGCCAGCGCGTTCTTCTGGACGCTTCCGGCGTGACCCTTCTTTATGTCTTTCTTTAGCCAATACGGGCCCCCACCCCTCGGCCCCTGTCCGCGCTGGCTCGGCTAAAAAAATATACACCGGCAAGTGAGCCGGAGCGAACGCCCCCGCGACATTGGATGCAACGTCACGTTGCCTGCGCTGGGCGGTATAGGTTCAGCCCTTCCCGCAAAACCTCTACCCGCACATCCTGCCCGCCAGAGGCATACTCTCCGTCCAGGGACCAGGGCATGGGCTCCGCACAGGTAAACGAGGCACCCTGGGTGTGCACAAAGGTAATCAGTTCCTCGTCCACCTTGCCGCCCATAAGGGCCAGCAGAATGCGGTTTAGCTCATGAATATTTTTGGGGGTCTTAACCAGGCTTAGCTCAAACAGCCCGTCCGTGGGGTTCACCTGGGCCGGGTCCAGCTTAATCACGCCCCCTAAAGAGGTGGAGTTGCTGACCGAGCCAAACAGGTAGTCCCCCTCATACACGCCCCCCTCGGCGGTCTCCACCCGCACCGGGTAAGACTGTAAGGCGGGCAGCTCCTTAATGCCCTCAATCACATAGGCCAGGTGCCCCAGGGAGTTCTTCAGGCTTTGGGTGGTGGTGTAAGAGGTCTGGGTAAAGGCCCCAAAGGAGGCCACATAAATAAAGTGGCGGCCGCAGAACCGGCCCACGTCAATGGGGGCTGGCTCCCCCCGGGCAATAAGCTCCGCGGCCATAGGGGGCTCTTTGGGCAGGCCCAAAAAGTTGGCGAAGTCGTTGGTGGTCCCAGCGGGGATATAGCCCAGGGGAATGGGGCACTGCTGGCTAAGCAGCTGGTCCGCAGTGGCGCTAAGGGTGCCGTCGCCCCCGCAGCAGACAATAGCCCCCGGGCCCCGGGCCACAGCCCGCTCCAGGGCCAGGGCTGCGTGTCCGGCGGTAAAGGTGAGTTCCACCACAGGCTGGTGGCCCGCCTGCTGAAAGGCCTGGAAGATGCCCTCGGCCTCCCGCAAAACCGTCTGTTTTCCAGCGCTGGCGTTAATCAGAATGCTTACGTTCATGGGGTTCTCCTTTTTGGCAAGTTGACAGTATTTTATTATAAACCATTTCTTTCCCCTTATCACGCCCCAGCGCAAGCGCTGGTGTGTTGCGCGTTGCGGTGTGTTACGGCTTCTACCTATAGTTATAACAATATACACTTTGTACACGACTTTATAAAACACCGTAACACAACACA
>JAAWSH010000173.1 GCA_022801475.1 Acutalibacter sp.
TTTCAACCCTCTTAAATTTTAGATTCTCAGCCGGCCTTTTTCGCCGCTGAGTGGAAGTTAACTATATATTGTAATTTGCATAATAAGCCGTATCCGCTATAATTAGAATAGAAATCTGAAAAAAGCTGTAACCAACCGCCATTTTTTACGCTTATTAGGTTGAGGGCCCTCGAAATGGAGTGAAGAGCATGGAAGATGAAAAAATAGTGGAGCTATTTATCAGCCGCGACGAGACCGCGCTCTCTTACACGGCGAACAAATACGGAGCGCAGCTGCGGGGCTTGGCAAATAGTCTGCTGGCTGACATGCCCGCCGCCGAGGAGTGCGAGAACGACACCTATTTGCAGGCTTGGGGCTCCATCCCTCCCCACGAGCCCCGCCAGTACCTGTTCCCCTTTTTGGCAAAGATTACCCGGCACCTGGCCCTGGACATGTGCCGCCGCCGCGACGCTAAAAAGCGCCGGGCTCCCCTGGTAGAGCTCACCAAGGAAATGGAACAGTGCATTCCTGCCCCTGGCGATACCCAGGGACAAGTGGATAGTGTATTGCTTAGTCAGACAGTCAGCGCATGGTTGCGCACCTTGGAACCAGAAAAACGCTATATATTCCTGCGGCGGTACTGGTATTTAGATTCTATCGCCGAAATAGCCGGGCGCTGCGAGGTGGGAAAAAGCAAGGTGAAGGTCACCTTGTTTCGATGCCGGGACAGCCTGCGGGAATATTTGAAAAAGGAGGGATACGACCTATGAACGGAAAGGAGATGCTGGAGATTATGGCAAATATCGATGTTGATCTAATACAGTCCGCAGCTGGAGACCCTCCAGAGAAAGAAATGAAAAGGAGCAAGGGCGCAAGGCTGCTGGGCCTGCTGCCCAAAGTTGAAAAAGGAAACCATAAGGAAGAGGACCAGGTAACGGTCGAGTTGGTCTCCACCGGCCGCCCCTGGGGCCGCTGGCTGGCGGTCAGCCTGGGAGTGGTGGTGCTGTGTGGTATCCTAGTCGCTAGCCAGGTGATACAGTACATGGCCCGCAGCGGCAACCGGGTAACCCCGTCGGCCAGCAGTGGCTCTTATACCACAGAGCACATTCCTGCCGAAACCTACTTTCAACACAATATAGACGATGGAGACTGGGAGTTTCTCCATAATATGATGGCGGATGTTACAGAAAAGGATGTTCTGGTAGAGGCACTCTTTGGCGGCCAGCGGCTTCTGCTGGAAAGTCAACAAGTGCTGCCCCTGCGGTCCAGGGACCAGTGGCTGACCATTGGTGCGGACTATGACGACGAATCCGACGCGGTAAAGGCCCTAACCATCCGCTGGCAGCGCACCGCTTTGGGGGAGGGCTTCGGCAGCTATTTCTCGGACGATATCATCCTGCGCACCGCACCCCAGCCCTTTGAAGGCTACCAGGGGGAGAAGTACCTGGCCCAAATGGCCAACAAGACTGTGGTAGAGCGGGACGGCGTAAAAATTACGGTAGTCGGGGGCGAAGGGAACGAGAAATGCCTGACCTATCAGCGCCAGGACGGCTGGTATCAGCTGTACGGAAGCCACAATATCTCCTGTGAAGAGCTCATTGAGGTGCTGGACTGGTTCTGGCTGCACCCGGTGGACTATGGGCGGTTTACCAAGGAGCAGGCGGACGAGTATATGGGGGAAGGCCAATCCCGTAACTATGGGGCGGAAACGATCGATGAGTTGGGTCCCAGCAGCAGTCAAGAGCTACCGGTCTTTGCGGAGTTCTGCCCCGGGCCGCAAGAGAAAGAGTGGTGCCCACCGGAGCTAAGCTATGACGCGACCCATCAGGGAGACGAACCCGCCAGCATTGAGATAGAGTACGCCCATGCCTATGAGAACCCCAAGCCCATCGCGGGCTGGGCCGTGTACCGCCGGGACCTGGACGCCCGAGAGGGCATTGAGCCCACCGAGGCCATGTATTCTATGGGCGACCTGGACGAGGACGTGACCCCGGAGGTGCTGGAGGACACGCTGCGCAGGCACCACGCAATGGTAAATAATAAGCTGGTGTTCACCTGGAAGGGCCTGTACGTGGTGGCTACCCTGGACGACTGCGCCAATGCGGAGAACCTTTGGCCCTTCCTGGAGCAAATGCGGGAGACCAGGGGCCAGCTGGAAGTTGTGCGACTATACGAGTATGAGGGCCCCGACATTTTTGAGGGCTATTATCCCCTGGGAAATACCCAGTACACGGACGCTATGAGTGTGCCGGAACTATTTGTCCGCTCCGGCCAGGTGGTAGAGTTGAACTGCGAATACGACTGGATGGACCAGGGCAAGCTGGTGCAGAGCTGGTCTGTGCTGACGGACTTTACCAGCGACGCCTACCGGGAGTGGTTTGCCAGGGAGTACGCGGGAGACCTAAATACGATGACCCAAGAGGCCCTGGCCGAAAACTGGAATCAGGAGAAAGTGCCCAACGACTATAACCTGATGTTCACCTGGGACGGCCATTATATTATGGCGCGGCTGGACCCAGAGGCCAGCGCCGACCAGATTTGGGACCTGCTGCAAAGCCTAAAGGCCGCCAAGTATCCCCAGGACACGGACCTGCTGGAGCCAGCCAGCTCGGCGGCAGCCACCCCCGAGCCTGCCCAGGTGGAGGTGTACAGCGACCTTTCCCAGTACCCGGAGGCCTTCCACAACGCCTACATCCAGGACGGCCCGGTGGAGATGGACGGGGTAACCATGAGCGGGAAGTTGTACGACCTTACCCTGGAAGCGGCGGGAGGCCAGCCCCTGCGCCTGACGACCGTCTACGAGCCCGGCGGGCTGGTTGGCGGCATGACCCTCATCGACCGGGCCCACCCGGCCCTGGGTAGCCTGGAGGGCTGGGACGAAGTGATCGCGGACTTTGCCAGCCGTTCTTCCGGCCCCCTAAAGGCCCTGACCCGAGAGGACACGGATCGGATCATCCAGGAGATGGAGCAGGCGGAGAGTACAGCGGACGGCGGGACCCACAAGTTTGTCTACGAGTGGGGCAGCTACTATGTGGAGATGTCATTCCTCTTTGTGCCCACCCCAAAGGAGTTCTACTACGCGCTGGTCAACGAGCTGCAAAGCGCCTGGGCCATGGGGAAGGACCGGGAGATCGGGGCCCTATGGGCCAGCGCCCGGGACGCCCTGGGCTGGCAAGGCGGCGCGGAAGGCCCGGTCTATGAGATGCAGGTGAGCTATAATATCCCCACGGAGGGCATAGCGGGCGACCTGCGCACCATGACCAAGGCCGATGTGGAGGAATACCTTCAGAGGGCGGGCGGCGACAGCTTCTTCTTCACCTGGGACTACGCCGTGGTGCGGTTCCGCTATCAGAGCGGCGTAACGGCGGAGGACCTGTGGGAATTTATCTGCCAGCTGAAAAAGACCGCCACAGAGGAGGAGCGCCAGGACATGTGGGCCAAGGCACTAGAGCTGAACGGCTACACCTGCGCCACCGCGCCCCTGGGCTGGGTAAGCAGCATCAACAGCTATGTGCCCGACCCGGACAATCCGGACCCGGATACCGGCCTGACCCTGAATAATCAGCTGCGGGCCCGGTTTGTAGGGGACGTGGCTACCGTCACCCGGGAGGACTTGGAGCGCTACCGGGAGAACTACCCAGACCAGCTGCTGAGCTTCACTTGGCTGGGCGAGGGCTGCGTGTGCCGGCAGGCAGAGGGCGCGGACCTGGACAGCGTCTGGAGCTTCCTGTTGACCCTGCGGGCCCTTTCCGCCGGCGAACCGGCAGTGACCATGGACGACAGCCTGTACGCGGCGTTCCCGGACCTGCACGGGGTGCCGGCCCAGTGGGCTGCGGCCGTGCGGGAGAGCGCGGCGGAGCTAATGGCTCAGAGGTATGGGATACAGGGCTTCGGCTTTGAAGACTGGCGCTGCGAGGAGCTGAGCATCCAAGAGGTGTCGAAGAATAGGGACGAGCTAATTTTTAACGCCAAGTTCCTCTTTAAGGTTGAGGAAGGAAAAAGTTACGAAGGCTGGTGGGATGACATTCATGGTGGATTGGACGACACCCTTGAGCGAGAAGGGTGGAGAGCGACACATATGGGGATTCAGATCAAGAAAGTAAACGGCCGCTGGCGGCAGGTGGATGAAGATTCCCAGCCATATGTGGACTAGGGCCGGACCATCAAGCCCATAGAAGCATAAATAAAGCAGAACGCCGCGCGGCCCATGAGAGCCACGCGGCGTTTCTTCTATTTTCAAACAAGCCCTAGAGTCTGTTTTAAAACTCCGAAATACTGTCTGTTTTGACCAG
>JAAWSH010000174.1 GCA_022801475.1 Acutalibacter sp.
ACGCGGCCCTGCTGGCCGCCCAGATTTTGGCCCTGGGAGACGAGAGCCTGGCCGCCCGGCTCCTTCAGCTGAAGGAGGACCTGCGCCTGGCCGCACAAGAAAAGGACCAGGCTCTGCAAAACCGGGAGTGGTAAAAGACACCCGCGCAAATCCCTTTGCCAAAGAGATTTTATCCTAGTTTTATCCAGAAAGGAATCTTGTTGTCATGAAAAAAAGTCTTATGAGAAAATATGCCAAGCTGGCTGTTTGTACAGGCGCAAACCTGCAAAAGGGCCAGGGCGTGGTGATTAATGCCAGCGTAAGCGAGCATGAGTTTGCGGAAATGGTGGCCGAGGAGGCCTACCGGGCAGGGGCCAAGTGGGTCTATATGGCCTGGGGGGACCAGGCCCTTACCAAGCTGGCCTACCGCCACGAGTCTGTAACCCAGCTCTCCACAGTATGGGACTGGGAAAAGGCCCGGCAGCAGTTCTATGTTGACCAGCTGCCCGCACTAATTGCCATTGCTTCTAACGACCCAGACGGCATGAAGGGCGTAAACGTGACCAAGCTGCAAAAGAGCATGGCCGCACGGGGCAAGATTTTAAAGCCCTACAGCGACCAAATGGATAATAAACGCCAGTGGACCATTGTAGCCGTGCCCTCTAAAAAATGGGCTAAAAAGGTATTTCCTGGGGAGCGTACCGGCGCCGCTGTGGAATTGCTGTGGAACGAGATTCTGCGGGCCGTGCGGGTGACCGAGGACAACGACCCAGTGGCCCAGTGGGAACAGCATAACCAAACCCTTCATGAAAAATGCGAAGCCCTAAATGCCCTAGACCTGGAGTATCTGCACTATGAGAGCCCCAACGGCACGGACTTCACCTGCTGGCTTATTCCCGGGAGCCGTTGGCATGGAGGCAGTGACAAACTGCTAAACGGTGTCACCTTTAACCCCAACATGCCCAGCGAAGAGGTCTTTATCTCTCCCATGCGGGGCAAATGCCAGGGCAGGCTGGTCTCTACCCTGCCCCTCTCTTATCAGGGCACGGTGATTCCGCAGTTCTCTATGGATTTTCAGGACGGAAAAGCAGTTGCTGTGCATGCCGAGGAGCACCAGGACCTGCTGGAAAAGATGATCACTGTGGACGAGGGCGCCTGTATGTTGGGTGAGCTGGCTCTGGTGCCGGACGACTCCCCCATTTCAAACTCCGGGGTGCTGTTCTACAACACGCTGTTTGATGAAAACGCGGCCTGTCATGTGGCGGTGGGCGCGGGCTTTAACGAAACCCTGCCGGGATTTGAAAACATGAGCGACGAAGAGCTGAAGGAGGCGGGTATTAACGACTCCATTATTCATACTGACTTTATGATTGGCAGTAAGGAGCTAAACATCACCGGCCACACCCGGGACGGAAGAGACGTGGCTATTTTCCAGGGCGGAAACTGGGCCATTTAAGAACCGGGACGGATAGCCCGGTTCTCCCCCCACTTCTGAACTTCTATCTCTTTATGACTTCACCACACCTACTTAATTGATTATTCCCTCTTAGAAAGGACTTTCCCCATGATGAACAACAGCGAAAACCAGGGCCTGACTTCACAGCAGGAGCCCGCCCTGAAAAGCTTTAGCGACAGCTACAAAGCCGCCGGAGTGGACGTGACGGCAGGCTATGAGTCTGTCGAGCTAATGAAAAAACACGTGGCCCGCACCGTAATCCCCGGGGTGGTCTCCGGCATTGGCGGTTTTGGCGGGCTGTTCGCGCCGGACCTCTCCGGTATGAAAGAGCCTGTGCTGGTCTCTGGCACAGATGGCGTGGGCACCAAGCTGAAAATCGCCATGCTGATGGACAAGCACGACACCATTGGCATCGACGCAGTGGCCATGTGCGTCAACGACGTGGTGTGCTGCGGAGCCCGGCCCCTTTTCTTCCTGGACTACATTGCCTGCGGCAAAAACTACCCGGAAAAAATCGCCCAGATCGTGGCCGGTGTGGCCGAGGGCTGCGTGCAGGCGGGCTGCGCCTTAATTGGCGGAGAGACTGCCGAGCACCCGGGTATGATGCCTGCCGACGACTATGACCTGGCCGGGTTCACGGTGGGCGTGGTGGACAAGGCTAAGGTCATTGACGGCAGCAAGCTGCGGGCCGGAGATCTGCTGATTGGGGTAAAGTCCTCTGGTGTGCACTCCAACGGCTTCTCTTTGGTGCGCAAGGTCTTCGGCATTGGCCGGATGGAGGGCGATGGAGACACCTCCTTGGTAGGAGCGGCTATGGGCCTGGCGGTGTCTGTGGCAAAGATGCTCAGCAGCGACCAGGAGATCATAAACCGCTACTATGATGAGTTAGGCTGCACCCTGGGCGAGGCCCTGCTGGCCCCCACCCGCATTTATGTAAAACCCGTGCTGGCAGCCGTTCAGGCAGCGGAGGTAAAAGCCATTTCCCACATCACGGGCGGCGGGTTCTACGAGAACATTCCCCGGATGCTAAGGCCCGGCCTTACTGCCAGGATCGACAAAAACGCTCTGCCCCAGCTGCCCATCTTTGACCTGATCCAGAATACTGGGGGCATCCCGGAGCGGGATATGTACAACACCTTTAATATGGGGGTAGGCCTGTGCATGGCCGTTTCAAAAGAAACCGCCCAGGCTGCTTTGGATGCCCTGAACGGGGCAGGCGAAGAAGCCTTTGTCATGGGCGAAGTAACCGAGGGCGGCGAGGGGGTACTCTTATGCTGAGCATCGGCGTGCTGGTCTCCGGCGGCGGCACCAATCTACAGCAGCTTATCGACGCCCAGGCGGCGGGAAAGCTAGGCGGGGGACAGATCCGCGTGGTGATCTCCAGCAAATCGGAGGTGTTTGCCCTGGAGCGGGCCCAGCGGGCGGGCATTGAGGCTGTCACCCTGGCCCGGAAAGACTATCCGGACGTGGAGGCCTACAGCCAAGCTCTTATTGCCGCCCTACAAAAGCGGGGGGTAGATCTGGTGGTGCTTTCGGGCTTTCTCACCATTACCAGCGACAGCTTTGTGCAGGCTTTCCCCAACCGCGTTATAAACGTGCACCCGGCCCTGCTGCCCGCCTTTGGCGGCAAGGGCTACTACGGCCTGCATGTGCACGAGGCAGTGCTGGCCCGGGGCTGCAAGGTGACGGGAGCCACTGTGCACTTTGCCAACGAGGTCTGCGACGGAGGGCCTATCATCCTGCAAAAGGCCGTAGAGGTCCAGGAGGACGATATCCCCGAGACCCTACAAAAGCGGGTGATGGAAGAGGCCGAATGGCAGCTGCTGCCAGAGGCCGTGGCGCTGTTCTGTCAAGGGCGGCTGGCAGTGGAAGAAGGGAAGGTTTTCATCGCTCCGGCAAAGGCTGAATAACATCATTCATCACCTAGGAGGTCAAAGAGCATGAAAACCAAAGACGCCAAAGTGGAACGGTTCCATTTAGACGCGCCTATGCATATAAGTGGGCTCAACCCGCTAAACGCCCATTTGCCCTGCGGTCCAGAAAGTTTGGGTATGCTATGGGATATTTTTCACAGGGATGTTCTGGAAACAGTTCACGGCCAGGTCCAGTCCGCTGTGGAGATTGCAGCCGTTACCAACTGCGACTACATTGTGGGATGCCAGGTCACACAGTCCGGCCAGATAGAGGGCCTTGCCAGCTTTACTGTTCCTGCGGGAGATTACGACCGGAGAATCTTTTCTGCCGGCAGCTTTGAGGAACTGGTGGAAGAGCGCATCATGACCATCTGGGATGACATGCGCGTCTGGGCAGAGGAACAGGGGCTTGCACTGAGCAAGGAATTTGCCGCCGAGGTCTACCCGCAGGACACTGTTTCCCAGGAACGCCCTGAAATGTACTGCTTGTATCTGATTGAGGGAAACGAATTATGAAAGGAGCCAGCTGCATGAAACTAATTAATATCTCCGAGGACCTAAAAAGCAACGCCTACCCCGGCCGGGGCATTGTCATTGGCAAAAGCCAAGACGGCCAGTGCGCCGTGACCGCGTACTTTATCATGGGACGCAGCGTCAACAGCCGTAACCGGGTCTTTGTGGCCGAAGGCGAAAACCTGCGTACCCAGGCCCACGACCCCGCTCTGCTTACCGACCCGTCTTTGGTCATCTACTTCCCGGTGCGTATGTTCCCCGGGGGGATGATTGTTACCAACGGCGACCAGACCGATACCATCTACAACCTGCTCTCCACAGAGGCGCAAAGTACCCCTGGCTGCTGCTTTGTCCGCGCTCTGCGCACCCGCACCTTTGAGCCAGACCC
>JAAWSH010000175.1 GCA_022801475.1 Acutalibacter sp.
AATATGCCCGCGAAAAAGCTGAAATTTGAGGACGCTATGGCCCGTTTGCAGGAGATTGTGGCAAAGCTGGAATCCGGCGAGGCCACCCTGGAGGAGTCCATGACACTATTTGAGGAGGGCGCTAAGCTTTCGGCCCTATGCTACAACACCCTGGACCGGGCCGAACTGAAGGTGCGGGAACTCACCGCCCTAAAGCCCGAAGAGCCCAAGGAGGAGGAAGCCGATGATTGACGCCGCCCTATGCCGGGAAGCCATTGAAAAGGCCCTGGACCAGACCCTGCCCCAAACCGTGGGCCCCGCCGCTCAGGTCAACCAGGCCATGCGCTACAGCCTGCTATGCGGCGGTAAGCGGGTGCGGCCTCTGCTGGTCCTGGCTTTCTGTGATCTGTGCGGCGGCCTTTGGCAAGAGGCCCTGCCCTTTGCCTGTGCCATTGAGATGGTCCACACCTATTCCCTTATTCACGATGACCTGCCCTGCATGGACGATGATGACCTGCGCCGGGGCCGGCCCACCTGCCACAAAGCCTTTGGCGAGGCTATGGCCCTGTTGGCTGGGGACGGTCTTTTGACCCAGGCTTTTTCCTGCGCCCTTAGCCACCCGGATCCAGCCAAAGCCGCCCGGGCTGCTGGGTGCCTGGCCCAATTGGCCGGGTACCGGGGTATGGTGGGGGGCCAGTGTATAGACTTATGCGCCAACGGACAGAATGTGGACATGGATCTGCTACAGGCTATGGACGCTGGCAAGACCGTGGCTCTAATCAGCGCCGCCTGCCAGATGGGCTGCGTGGCCGCCGGGGCCAAAGAGCCCCTTTTGGATGCCGCCAGGCTCTATGCCCAAGGGGTCGGGATGGCCTTTCAGATTCGGGACGACATTCTGGACGTGTTGGGGGATGCTGCCAAGCTAGGAAAAAACACTGGCATGGACGCCGCCCGGGAAAAGCGCAATTATGTCTCTTTGCTAGGGGTGGAGGGAGCCCAGAAAATGGTGGAGTCCTACACCGCCGGGGCCCTGGAGGCCCTGTGGGCGTTCCCCGGGGACAGCGGTTTTTTACGGAACTTTGCCCTGTCCCTGGCCGGGCGGGAAAACTAAATGATGCGCATCCTCACCCATACAATCCCAGCTCATTGGGACGGGGCCACGGTAAAAGCTTTTGCCCAGGGAGTCCTGGGGCTTTCCACCCGAGCTTTGGCCCAGCAAAAATATGAGGGCGGCATTTTGGTGAATGGCCTCCCCTGCCACGCCAACGCCACGCTGGAGGCCGGAGACCGGCTGGAGTTCCTTCTTTTGGCAGAGGCGGTAGACTATCCGGAGACGGCGCTGCCCCTTACCATTCTGTACGAGGACCAGGACTTTCTCATAGTGGACAAACCACCTTCTATGCCCGTGCACCCCTCTCCTGGCCACGATGCGGACAGTTTGCTAAATGCCCTGGCCCACTATTACCACTCTACCGGTCAGTCCCACCGGGTGCGGCCCTTGTATCGCCTGGACCGAAACACCAGCGGCCTGGTAGCCGTGGCCAAGCACCGGGCGGCGGCAGGGGCTCTGTTGACCAAAACCTATTTTGCCCTGTGCGAAGGGCGGATGGAGGGCATAGGGACCATCAACGTGCCCATTGGGCTGGGAGAGGACAGCAAGATCCGCCGGGTCTGTGGCCAGGGCCAGCGGGCCGTCACCCACTGGCGGGCTCTGGCCAGCGACGGAAGCCACACGCTACTAGCCCTTACCCTGGAGACCGGGCGTACCCACCAGATTCGGGCCCACCTTGCCTACCTGGGCCATCCCTTGGCAGGGGACGACCTGTACGGCGGCAGGACAGATCGTATTGGCAGGCAAGCCCTGCACTGCGGCTGTTTAGTCCTGGACTGTCCAGCGGTGCCCTTCAGCGGACGCTTCACAGCGGCCTTCCCCCCAGACCTGCGCCAGGCGTTTCCCTTTTTGCAAGATGATTATTTAAAGGAGGCCTTACTATGCCCGCCTGTATGACCCATCATCTTTTCGCCAAAGAAGTGCTGTCCCGGCTGAATCCTCCGGCAGCGGATCTTTGCGCCTACTATTGGGGTGCCCAGGGACCGGACTTTCTCTTCTGCCACCGATATTTCTACGCCCTGACCCACAAGGAGCTCAAAACCCTCAACCAGTTTGGCTCCGCCCTGCACAAGTCACCTCCCTCCCAGACCCTGGGGGCCATGCGGGACTTCCTCAGGCAGCATGACAACCCCTCTTACCGCTCCTATGTGCTGGGGTTCCTCTGCCACTACGCCCTGGATTCTACCGCCCACCCCTTTGTCAACGCCCGGGCTCAGGAGATGGCCCAAGAGCGCCCAGAAGAGAATCCCCAGACCATGCATGGGGAGATAGAGGCCGCTCTGGACGCCATCGTTCTGCGCTGGCAGACCGGAATGCTGCCCTCTCAGGTGCCGCTGAAAACCATGTTCCCCAAAAACGAGGGGGTGCAGCGGAAGATTGCCTGCCTCTACAAAGAAGTGCTGTTCCGGGTGTACGGAGCCCAGGTCAGCGAAGAGGACCTGTACCAATCCACCAAAGACGCCCACTTTGTGTTTGCCTGCTGCACAGACCGTACTGGACTGAAGCGGAGGGCTTTTCATATTTTGGAGCAGGGTCGGCCTCACTACGTGACCTCTCACCTGGTTCCCATCACCGAGGACTCAGACATTGACTTTGCCAATATGCAGCATGCCCCCTGGACCTGGCAGGGGGAGACCCGGGACCGGGATTTTTTCCAGCTGTATGAGGAGGCTCTGGAGCTGGCGGTCCGGTTGGGCGGGGGCCTGGACACAGTAGATTTTGCCGAGGCCACCGGCGAGCGGCCTTTTGGATGAACGCAAAAAAAGCCCTGGCTTCCTTTAAGCGGGAAGCCAGGGCCTTTTTATATTTTTTGCAGCCCAATTGGGCTGGTTTTTTCTGAGTATGGAAGGAGCTATGGCAAAACCGCAGGCTGCTGGTCCCCGGTAAGGGACCACCCAGCACCCACCGACTCGGCAGACGGAAACTCTGTCTTAGACTCTGCTAGAATTTCACGCCCTGAACCGCGGAAAGGCCAAGAGCGTTAGCTAAAGTCTCCTCTTTCCCCTTTTGCCGCGTCTGTGCCCACCGTTTTAACCCTTAAAGTTAGTCGAATTTTGCCGACACCTCTTTTAGGTGCTCGATGATTTCCAAGTGCTGCGGGCAATGGCCTTGGCACGCGCCACACTGGATGCAGTCACCGGCCTTGCCGCCCTCGCCTACTGCCTGGGTGTAGCGGCCCTTGGAACGCTCCTTATCACCATAAAGGGTCAAATTGTTCATCGCGGAGAGGAGGCCAGGGATGTTGATCTTCTGGGGGCAGCCGTCCACACAGTACTTGCAGCCAGTGCAGGGCACAGTGGGCAGGCTGTTCAACACGTCCACCACCTGACCGATGACCCCCTGCTCTTCTTGGGAGAGAGGCTGGAAGTCCGCCATATAGCTAAGGTTGTCCTCCATCTGCGGCAGGTCGCTCATACCGGAAAGCACCGTGACCAGCCCCTCTAAGGAAGCCGCGAAACGCACTGCCCAGGATGCCACCGAGGCGCTGGAATCGGCCTTCTTGAAGATTTCCTGGACCTGGGGGGTCATGGTGGCCAAGGCGCCGCCCTTGACCGGCTCCATAATGATGACGGACTTGCCGTGCCGGCGGGCCACTTCATAACACTTGCGAGACTGCACTCCGTCGCTTTCCCAGTCGGCGTAGTTGATTTGCAGCTGCACAAACTCCGCTTCGGGATGCTTTTGCAGAATGTCCTCCAGTACGTCGGCAGTGTCATGGAAGGAGAAGCCAATATGCTTGGCCTTGCCCTGGGCCTTCAGCTCCTTAACAAAGTCCCAGGCGCCCAGGTCATCCGCTTTTTGGGCGGATTCCTTGCCCAGGGCGTGCAGCAGATAGAAGTCATAGTAAGTAAGCCCAGCCCGGTCCAGGGACTCCTGGAAAATGCGCTCCATGTCGGCCCGGTCCTTCAGGTCCCAGATGGGCAGCTTTGTCGCGCACTGAAAGCTGTCCCGGGGGTAGCGGGCCACCACAGCCTCGCCCAAGGCCTTTTCGGACTGGCCCCCAATGTACACATAGGCGGTGTCAAAGTAGGTAAAGCCCTTTTCCATAAAGAGATCCACCATTTTTTTGGTCTGGTCCATGTCCACCTGGTCGCCGTTCAAAAGCAGGTCCACCTTCACCAGCTCGCTGGGGCGGTAGC
>JAAWSH010000262.1 GCA_022801475.1 Acutalibacter sp.
TACTACGCCGAGGCCACCTATCTGCGCCGCCGCGGCGTGCCCACCTGGGGCGTGTTCACTGACAAGTCCAAGCAGGGCGGCGGTCCGCTGATCGACATTGGTACCCATGCTCTGGACAATACCTTGTTCCTGATGCAGAACTATGATGTAGACTATGTAGTCGGCACTTCCTTCGAGAAGCTGGGCCGTCTGCTTGGGCCCAAGGAGCAGGGCCAGGTTAACTGGCGGGGCGACTTTGACAGCTGGAACAACGAAACCTATGACGTGGAAGATTCCGCTGTAGGCCAGATTAAGATGAAGAACGGAGCTGTTATCAATCTGCGGGCTTCTTGGGCTCTGAACATGGCCGAAAAGGCTGGCTGTGACAACCAAGCTCACACTCTGTTGTGCGGTACCAAGGGCGGCCTGGACACCATGGAGGGCCGTGTACGCCTGAACCATGTGGTTGCTGGTCAGCCCAGCATCACCTGGGTAGGTGAAAAGGTCTCCGGTTATATCCCCGGTTTCAGCCAGGGCCCCGCACCTATCAGCAAGGAGCATGACATCTGGGTAAAGGCTCTGCGCGGCGAAGGTGAGCTGTTCGTTACCGCCGACCAGGCCTTTGTGGTCACCAAGATTCTGGACGCTATCTATCAGTCCAGCCGTACTGGCCAGGCCATCAAGTTCTAAGACAAGCCGTAAAGAACAATTCTAAATAGCCTTACGCTCAAGGCCGCGTTTTTGGCTCTTGCCAAGTTTTCAGCGCGGCCTTGAGCTATACAATACGCACCTACTGAGAAAGGAATAGAATTCAAACATGGAAAATATCAATTTGCAGCTGTACTCTTTTGGTCATGACTGCCCCCTCTCCCCCCTGGAAAAAATCAAGGCTGCCGGTGAGATGGGCTATGCCGGTGTGGAGTTTGCCCGAGACTATGACAGTATTCCTGTAGAAGACGTAAAAAAGGCTTTGGACGAGGCTGGTGTCAAGGCGGTTTCCGCTCACGTAGGCTTTGACAAAATGGCTGAGGATTTGCCCTACCTGGCCCAGCTAGGTGTAAAGTATGTAGCTTGCCCTATGACCGCTTTTGCCAACGTGGAGGAAGCCAAAGAGGTAGCTGCCGAGCTGAACAAATGGGGCGAAGAAGCCAAAAAGTATGGTATTACCATTGGGTACCATAACCATACCCAGGAGTTCAATAAGGACCAGGACAAGTACCTCTTCGACTGGGTAATGGAGAACACCAACCCTGATACTGTGGCCTTTGAGATCGACTGTGGCTGGGCCTCTGCTGCCGGCATTGACCCAGTGGAGTATATCAATCAGCACGCCGGGCGTATTGCTGCCATCCATATCAAGGAAAACGGCGCGGTCATTGGCCCGGATAAGGCGAACTCCCGGAAGGATCCTCCGAAGATGAAGTTTGAGCTGGACGAAAATGGCAAGCCCATCTTCCCCCCAGAGTTCCTGCGGATGATGGAAGAGCGGGATAAACTGAACGTAGCCACTGGTAGCGGTATTGTAAACTGGAAAGCCATAAAAGCCGCTGCGGATGCCCAGCGTGACGGGGTAATCTATGTGGTGGAACGTGAGGCTAACTATGGCGGTAAGGACCGTATTTCCTGTCTGAAAGAGGACATTGCCTGGCTGAAGGCAAATGTCTAATGTATCAGTAGACTTATCATTGATATAAGTGTCAATGATGCGGCGCATGAGTTTTCAATTCATGCGCCGCTTTTATTACTTATTCAAACTTCTCCTAAATATAGAGCAGTCTGGCACACGACAATTCACCTTTTTATAATTCTTAAAAGGAACTATAACCATGTGTTCTCTGTGTATAATAGAAAATAGTATTGTTAAGCTAAATTCCAAATAAGGAGGGCTCAATGAAACGGGTATTTCTGTTCATATTCAGTGTCGTCTGTCTGCTAACCGCTCTACCAGGCTGCGGCGGCGGCTTTCAGGAGGACATGGAGTTCACCTATCTTCTCCCCCAAAATGTGGATACCTTGGACCCTCAAACCGCCTCTCGGTCCTCCTCTTATCTGGTAATCGGTTCCATTTTCCAGGGACTGTGCAAAATTGATCCCGATGGCGACGTGGTGCCCGGGGCTGCCAAAAGTTGGGAAGTCAACGAGACCTTCACACAGTTTACCTTTCATTTAAATAGTGATTCTTACTGGAGTAATGGCCAGCCGGTCACTGCTGATGACTTTCTCTTTGCTATTCAGCGCGCCCTGCGCCCTGAAACCGCTACCCCCTCTGTAGACGATCTTTTTATCATCCAAGGGGCTAGAGCCGTATACAAAGGGGAAGCCGATATATCTTATCTGGGCGTTTGGGCCGAAGATGAACGTACCTTGGTAGTGCAGCTGGAACGTAGTTACCCTGACTTCCCTGCCTTAACAGCTGGCACGCACTACATGCCCTGCAACAGGGTTTATTTTGAAGAATGCGCCGGACATTATGGACTCTCCTCGGAATATCTTATTACCAATGGTCCATTTACCTTTACCAGTATTTACTCTTGGGACACCAACTATGGCAGCCGGAAAATTGAGCTGGAACCCTCTTCCCATTACCGGGAGGTTAAGAAGGTTTCCCCCGCTAAACTCACTTATTTGATTGACTATGAGGACGAACTGGTTCAAAATCCTGTGTCAGCCCTTGTCAGCGGAAACACGGATATTACCATATTAACTGAAAATGCCGCCCAAGAGGCCGCTGCCCAGGGCTGTGACATTCAGGTTTTGGATGATGCCGTGACCGGACTTCTGTTCAATCCCAAGGCTGATGTGGTGAAGCATCACGAGGCCCGGGAAGTATTCTTTAAAACCTTGAATCGTCAGGAGCTGCTGGACCGGCGCAAAGACAAAAATAGCGGTGAAGCTATGGGGATAATGCCGGACTGTGTCCGCTGGGGCGGAGAATCCTACTATGCGGACGGCGTGCAGATGTTTCCCCCAGAAGATCCGGCTGTGATGACTGATGTGTTACCTAAGCTACTGAAAGAGCTGGATGTCTCTCAGTTACCCAGTATTACAGTGATTTGTCCTGACGACGAAGAGTCCATTGCTCTGGCCAATGGTCTTTTGGTATGCTGGAACGACCGTTTGGGTAATGCGTTTAATATCAACCCACTACCTGACGCAGAGTTTCAGGAGTGTATCGCTACTGGAGAGTATCAGGCTGCTATTTATACCCTTCGAGCCGGAGGCACCACCCCTTATCAGGTCCTTAAGGCCTTTGAAAGTTCTTCCAGTCCTACTCTTTTTGAAAATGAAGAGTACGATGCCCTTCTCCACTCCTTAGATTTCCAACTGTTCTCATACAGGGGACTAGAGTCTTACTTGCAGGACCAGTATATTTTCTATCCCCTGTTCAGCGACAAAACTTATTATGTCAGTAGCCCTACGAGCCGAGATATTTTTGCCGCCCCGGACCTGACCATCGATTTCTCCCACGCAAAAAAGAAGGAGTGACCATGCGCGCAGAATTTATCAGCCTGGAAGAGGCAAGAGATTTTTTAACTCAGGGCGATAAAGACGGTTCATCCAATCGGGTAGACCTCCAGGCAGCTCAGCGGCTGCTTCAGATAGGGCTACGCAACGCTCTCACCCCACGCCAGTTAGAATGTGTGCAGCTATATTATTTCAAAGGCTACACGATGGAACAGACCGGTGAAGAGCTGGGAATTGGTAAAGCCACTGTCTGTCGGCATCTACAGAAAGCCAAGACCCGGCTGAACCGTTTTTTTCAGCTGGCAGGAGAAATTCAGGAAAAACAACGTGAAATTTTTTAGTTTTTAAATTAATTTAGGCTGGACCTTTCCTTTTAGGAAAAGTCCAGCCATTCTACTTTGTTCATATTAAAAATTCCCTCTTCTCTCGCCACAAAAAAGCCTTGACATTTGCGAACACATGTTCTAAAATAATATTGATACATCACCACCTTTGTTTATCACAGATTATATAAGCACTATAAAACATTATACTAGCTAAGATATAATAGCTCTACCAAAAGATCATCTTAATATTCTACCGTGTTGTAACTTATAAATTCTCTGATGAAAGTGAATGGGGGCGCCAAGGTTTGGAAAACGGAATTCTTCACGTAGATATGAATAATTTCTATGCCTCGGTAGAGGCCCTTTACGACCCCTCCCTGCGGAAAGGACCCGTGGCAGTGGCCGGCGACAAAGAAAGCCGGCACGGCATTATTTTGGCCAAAAATAACC
>JAAWSH010000176.1 GCA_022801475.1 Acutalibacter sp.
CGTGGGAGGCGATTTTTTTCAGGGTGGCCCCGTTTTTGCACAGCCGGGCGCTGGGGGGCGCGGGGCCCCACAGGTCCTCGCAAATCTCCACGCCTATGGTAAGCCCCTCCACATTGCCGCAGGGAAACAGCAGGCCCTGGCCCAAAAGGGTCTGCTGCCCGGCAAAAGAGACCTCCCACCCCTCCTGGGGAGAAGGCGCAAAGTAGCGGGCCTCGTAGAACTCGCCGTAGTTGGGAATATAGCTTTTGGCAGGCAGGCCCAGCAGCCGGCCCCGGAGGAACACAGCGGCGCAATTAAACAGGGAAGCCCCCACAGCCACCGGAACCCCCACCACACAAAGAATGTCCAGGTGGGCGGTCTCTTCCATCAGCCGGGCCAGGCCCTGCTGGGCGGCGGCGATGAGGGTACGGTCCAAAAACAGGTCGCCGCAGGTATAGGCTGTCATCGAGAGCTCTGGAAAGCACACCGCCCCGCAGCCTTTAGCGGCAGCCTCTTCAATAAGCTTTTTGATTTGGCGGATGTTGTGGTCCACATCCGCCACCCGCACCTGGGGGGTGGCCGCAGCCACCCGAAAGAATCCGTCTTGCATAGGGGCATCTCCTTTATAAATAATATTTTTTGAGTTGAACTAGAGTCTGTTTTAAAACTCCGAAACACTGTCTGTTTTGACCAGAAAAGGGGCTTTCGGTGTCAAAAATCCTGGAAAGGCGGCAGCCTTTCTTGCGGTTTTTTCCTTGAAATCCCTCATTTCTGCTCAAAAATTCAGCATTTCTCCGGTTTTCAAACAGACTCTAGGGCCCGTCTGGGAACGCCAGTTTCGGCCCGAGGCTCAAAAAAGAGGAGGGGCACAGCCCCTCCCCTTTACCGCCTTACATCCATCAAAATCAAGCTCCGGGCGCGCCCGTCTTACCAGTCCTCGTTCCCGTTGTCCCCGTCGCCATCCCCCTCGCCGGGGTCCACAGGGTCCGGCTCAGAGTAGGGCGGCTCCGTGGGTTCTGGGGTGGGCTCGGGCGTAGGCTCTGGGGTGGGTTCCGGGGTAGGCTCCGGCGTGGGCTCATCGGTCGGCGCCGGCGTAGGCGAAGCGGTGGGCGACGGGCTGGGCGAGGCCTGGCCCACCGTGCCGCTGCTCTGGCTGGTGTCAATCTTGCTTGTGTCCGTCCCCTCGCCCACAGCGAAAATCATCCCTGTAGAGCCATAGTAAGAGTCCGGCAGGTTCTCGGTCTTGACTACTTCGCCATTTTTATAGAAAGTACGCCAAGCGCTGGCATAATAGCCGCTGTTGCCAGAGGATTTGCGCACAAACTGCCCCTTTGCCAAAGAGCCGTCCACCCGGAACTCCACCGAACTCCTGGGGGGCTCGCTGCCGGTCTGTTCAGACCCCAGCTCTATGTCGTCCCACTCCTCCGGGAAGCAGCCATAAAACTTCACGGTCAGGGTTACATCGTCCATCCAAGAGGCAATGTAAACTGGGTTTTTCAAAACATTTTTAAAGCGGAAGTCAATGGAGCCATAGTCCACAGTGGCGTCCAGGCCAATGGGACAGTAGCCAGAGGGCACCGCGTGGCAGTCCCGCTCCACCACCTCCATGCCAGCCATCATGGCCGCGTTATACAGGGTGGTGGAACCCTGGCAAATGCCGCCGCCATAGGTCATCACGCTTAGGCCCCCCGCCAGGCCCCCGGCAGGCAGCCAACCGTTGTTGGGGTCTGTGCTGTCGCCAATGGTCTCGTTATAAGAGAACACTTGCCCGGGCTTTAAAATGGTGCCGTTTACGTGGGAAAGAGCCAGGCTCATATTGCTGTTTCCATTAGAATTATTGTTAGACACTGTGCTATAGGTGGAAAGCAGCTTAAAATTCTCCTGCAAATACTTCTTGGTCACCTTTGGCACTGTTTCCACAAAGGTGGCCTGTATGGCCCCCCCGTGCTTTTGGGCCAGCAGCTGCCGCACGCTTTGCAGGGTGGCGGTCATGTCCACTCTGCTGCCCTTTTGCTCCTCGGCAAAAACAAATTCCCCGGCGTCGGTATTGTACTTATCAATGGCCGCGTCTTTGGCCTGGACATGGCACGCCTTGGCAGCCTCTTGCAGCTTCTGCTTGCCCTGGTCCGAAAGATCGGTGACAAAGGGCAGCTCATATTTTTCCGCGCTGCGGGTTTTCAGCATTTCGGGTAGTACCAAATCCAGGACGTCCTGGGTGGCAAAGTCCGGGCCTTTTAACGAAATGGTGTCGTCCTTAAACTTTACGCTGATCTCCATGGATTCCAACACCTCGTCCAAGGCGTCCTTAGCCACTTCCAGGGCCTCGTCCACGGTCTTGCCCCCAATATTTTTACCGCCAATACTGGCCCCTTCTGGGAACAGGTTGGGATCCCCGGCAGAGGAGGTCATTTGGCTTACGTCTCCATCCAGCTCCTTTTCCTGCTGGGAACAGGCCCCCAAAGCCGCCGCGATCAGCAGCGCGGCGCAAAAGGCAGCGGTCCTTTTCCATACGATTTTTGTAGTTTTCATCATCTATACGTCCTTTCCCCCACCGGGCGGGTACACTAAAGCTTTTTGAAACGTTCTTTGCCCAAATCCGGTTTACATATTATTATACAATGGTCTACTGGAAATGTAAAGGTGCTAATTTATGAAATCTTCTTTTTACTTTTGCCCTCCAGGGCTTGTTGGAAAATAGAGGAAATGGCGAATTTTGCCCGGAAGGGGGCCATTTCAAGGAAAAAGCCGAGAGTTGCACACAACTCTTTGTCAACTCTTCCAATTGGCCGGGTTTTTTGACGGGGAAAAAGGCCGCTTATGGGCATAAAGACGGCGTTTCCGATGTTTCAAACAGGCCCTAGGCAGCGGAGTCTTACGAATAACTTACGCTTTCGCAATTCGCTGGAAAAACCCCCTTTCCCATGGTATAATGTGTTCTAGAAAAATGTGTTCTGGTGAACATGTGTTCTGGTGAACACACGGAGAAGCCCTGAAGCGTGAAACGCCTCTCTTTTGCCGCGCAAAAGCACCGGCTATCTCCAATTGAATTTTTTATTGGGTATAATGTAAGCCAAAAAAGCACATTACATTACCAGTTTATAATTTTAGCATAACAACCATATTGGGAACACCAGGGAACTGTCTGTAAGGAGAGAATAGAATGAAGATTATGCTTTTAACCGCCGCCACTGGGGGCGGCCATATCCGTGCCGCCAATGCGGTGGAAGCGTACATCCGGGAAAATACTAGCTGGGAAGTGCAAAACGTGGACTGCCTAAAGGCCGTGGGCCGCCTTTTGGACAAAACTGTGTGCGATAGCTACCTGTTTATGGCCAAAAAGGCCCCCATGCTCTTTGGCCGCCTATACAAGCGCACCAATAAAGAGAACCGCTTTTCCAGCCTGGTGCCAAAGCTTAGCGGGCTCTTTAGCAACCTGCTGTACCCGGCCATTGCCTCTTACGAGCCGGACGTGATCATTACCACCCATCCCTTTGCCACCGAAATGGTGGCAGCCCTAAAGGACGACGGCCTGGTGGCCGCACCCCTAATCTGCATTATCACAGACTATGGGGCCCACCGGGCATACATTGCCGAAAACGTGGACAGCTACGTGGTGGCCAGCGAAGACATGGTGCCCGAGCTGATGGACTTTGGCGTGCCAAAAGAGAAAATCCATCCCTTTGGCATCCCGGTCCACGGGGAATTCTTCGACCGCCAGGATCAGGCCCAGCTGCTAAAAGGCCTGGACCTGGACCCCAGCCTGCCCACCCTACTGTTTATGGCCGGCAGTTTCGGCGTTTCCAACATTATCAAGCTATACCGGGATCTGGCCGAAACCCAGGTGCAGATGCAGATCATTGTGATTACGGGCCGCAACCAAAAGCTGTTCGACGCCTTTGAGAAGGAGATTGCCGAAAACCCCGGCATTCCCACCCGGCTGCTGTTCTTTACCGACGAGGTGGAAAAGTACATGCACGCCGCCGACCTGCTGGTTACCAAACCCGGGGGGCTTACGGTTTCCGAGGCCCTGGCCTGCAACCTGCCCATGGCCGTGTTCGACGCCATTCCCGGCCAGGAGGAGGATAACGCCAACTTCCTAAAGACCCACGACATGTGCGTGCGCATTGACAAGGACGGCGACTTTGCCGGGGAGATTTCTCAGCTCCTTCAGGAAAAAAAGCGCCTACAGGCCATGCGGGAAAACTGCGCGGGCTTTGACAAGTCCCAGTCCAT
>JAAWSH010000177.1 GCA_022801475.1 Acutalibacter sp.
GCATACTGCGCACCAGCCGCTGGGTCAGCCGGTTATAGCTTTCCACAATGCGGGTAAACTCATAGCTGGCGTTTTTTAGGGGCTGTAGGGTACAGCCCGTGCTGTTTTCGCACTGGTCAATCTGTTCCACCAGCTGGCGGACATTTTTAGTCAGCCGCCGGGAGACCAAGGTGGAGAGTAGGAAACAAGAGAACACCAAGATGACGAACATGGGCAAAAGCCAGCTTAGATTCAATAGACTATCCCAGAAAAAGATGGACTTGTCCAGGTAGTGGACAATCTTCCAGCCAGTGGTGTGGTTGTAGACGATGCATGCCATATACTTGGCATAGCCCACCTGCACCGAGGTGACCAGCTCGGTATTTTCCGACGATACCTCTCGCCCGGCGTCTTGTAGGGCTTGCAGCAGCGTGGCGTTGCCGCCTAGTCTCTCATCGGAAGAATAGTAAAGATCGTTGTTTCGATCCAAGAGCAGGATATGGCTGTTGGTAATAGTAGACGTCTGCAAGATCTGGTCCACCATGTTGAAGTTGATGATGACCCCCATAACGCCCAGCTCCTGATTGGTGGTTACATCCCACATCAGCCGGACAATGGGCAGCATACACTGCTGGGTAGAGGAGCTAAAGCTGGACTTTTGTATGGGGCCCACCCAGGTACGAACCCCGGCGTCTCGGGCGCTTTGGGCCCACTGTTCGATATTGGAAAGGTCGTCGGAAATCATCACATTGCCGTATTCAAAGGAATACCCATATTTATTGATAAAGATCGCGTTGGAAATATCCGTGTTCAGCAGGTTTGCCTGGCCAATCTGGGTTTTCATCATGGTGGTGTCCAGGGCATATTTAGAGGTAACGCCATATTTTTTGTAGTTGGTGTTCATAACCCGCAGCACGTCGTTATTTACCAGAGGCAGAGCGCTAAGAGAGATGGGGCCAGAAAGGGCCTGGTCAATGCTAAGGTTGGTCTGGCCCGCGATGCGGTTAAAAGCGTCCTGGTACTTGCGGTTAAACTCATTGACAGAGTTGACGGAGATAATGACCATGCAGGAGAATACAGGCACCAAAGCCAGCAGCAGCGTAAAGAAAAAGACCTGGGTGCGGTAGGAATGGTTGCGAAAAAGCATGATAGTTCCCTCCTTTTTATTATTATACCAAATGGCCCGGGCAGTGGCAATGCCAAAAGTTTTGGGAATTTGGGGGGCAGGCGGCGGCCAAGAAAAGGCGGCTTCAGGCCAAATGTAAATAAACTGTGGCAATTATTGCAATCGGGGGCTGTGGCGTGGTATAATATATTAACACAGTTCAAAAAATCATTTTGATTCTTTTGAAGCAAGGCGGCAAAGCCATCCAACTTAAAATCCGGCTTTGCCGATGCTTAAGTGTGTTTACTATAACCTTATAGTATTGTGTAAAATTGGCGCGGGGCAAGGAAAAGCAAAGGTACGGCAGGCCCCAAAATAAAGAGAGGAAGATGCCCCTATGGCAAACAATATACTCACTAAGCTCTTCGGCAACTATAGCAAACGGGAGCTGAAACGCGTACAGCCCCAGGTGGACCAGGTGCTGGCCCTGGAGGACCGCTACCGGGCCTTGAGCGATCAGGAACTAAAGGCGGAGACCGGGCGCTTTAAAGAACAGCTGGAAAAGGGCGGGACACTAGACGCCATTCTGCCCGAGGCTTTCGCCGCTTGCCGGGAAGCGATGGACCGGGTGCTTTCCAAGCGGCTGTTTCCTGTGCAGATTCAGGGCGGTATCATTCTGCACCAGGGACGTATTGCTGAAATGAAAACTGGTGAGGGAAAAACTTTTACCCTGGCTCTGCCCGCCTACCTAAACGCCCTGACCGGCAAGGGTGTGCATATTGTCACAGTGAACGAATACCTGGCCAAGTACCAGGGGGAGATGATGGCCCGGGTGTTTAATTTTATGGGCCTCACGGTGGGCCTGGCCCTGACAGGCATGAGCTCCCAAGAGAAAAAGGCGGCCTATGCCTGCGACATCACCTACGGAACCAATAACGAGATGGGCTTCGACTACCTGCGGGATAACATGGTGATCTACAAGGACCGCAAGGTCCAGCGGGGCCACCACTATGCCGTGGTGGATGAGGTGGACTCTATTTTGATCGATGAGGCCCGCACCCCGCTGATCATCTCTGGCCAGGGGGATAAGGCCGACGAGCTGTACAGCCGGGCCAACTCCTTTGCCCGGGGCCTGCGGTTTATTAAGGTGAAGGAGACCAATGAAAAAGAGGACAACGACGAGCTCTACGCAGACTATGACTATATTGTCAACGAAAAGCTCAAGACCGTGTCCCTGACCCGCCAGGGCGTAAAAAAGGCGGAACAGTACTTTAACTTAGAGAACCTCACCGACCCGGACAACATCCGCATTCAGCACCATGTGAACCAGGCCATCCGGGCCTGGGGCATTATGCACCGGGACCAGGACTATGTGGTGAAAGACGGCGAGGTCATTATCGTGGATGAGTTCACCGGGCGGCTGATGTACGGCCGCCGCTATAACGAGGGCCTGCACCAGGCCATTGAGGCCAAAGAGGGCGTGGAGGTGGCAAGAGAGAGCAAAACCCTGGCCACGATCACCTTCCAAAATTACTTCCGGCTGTACGAGAAGCTCTCTGGTATGACAGGTACCGCTATGACCGAACAGGAGGAGTTCTCCGAGATCTACAAGCTGGACGTGGTGGAGATTCCCACCAACCGCCCCATGATCCGGGAGGACTGTCCGGATGTGGTCTACAAGACCACCGAGGCCAAGTACCGGGCTGTGATTAACGACATTGTGGAGCACCACCAAAAGGGCCAGCCCGTGCTGGTGGGCACCATTACGGTAGAAAAGTCCGAGCTGCTAAGCCGCCTTTTAAGGCAGCGGGGGGTAAAGCACGAGGTGCTGAACGCCAAGTTCCACGAGAAAGAGGCCCAGATTGTGGCCCAGGCGGGCCGCAAGGGCGCGGTGACCATTGCCACCAATATGGCGGGCCGCGGCACGGACATCACTCTGGGCGGCAACGCGGAGTTTATGGCCAAGGCTGAAATGCGCAAAAATGGCTACAGCGAGGAGCTGCTGGTAGAGGCGACAGCCTTTAGCCACACAGAGGACCAGGAGATTCTAGAGGCAAGGGCTACTTTTGCCCAGCTGAATAAAAAGTATGAAGAGCAGATTGCCCCTGAGGCCCAGGAGGTGAAGGCCTTGGGCGGCCTGTACATCATCGGCACCGAGCGCCACGAGAGCCGCCGTATTGACAACCAGCTGCGGGGCCGGTCTGGCCGCCAGGGAGACCCGGGCAAAAGCCGGTTTTACATTTCCTTAGAAGACGACCTGATGCGGCTGTTTGGGGGCGAGCGGCTTTCCAATATGATGGATAAACTGCGCATCGACGACGACACCCCCATTGAGGCGGCGATGGTGTCCAACTCTATTGAGAGCGCCCAGCGCAAGGTGGAGAGCCGGAACTTTAGCATTCGTAAAAACGTGCTGCAATACGACGAGGTAATGAACAAGCAGCGGCAGATCATTTACGGCCAGCGGGATCAGGTGCTGGACGGAGAGGACATGAAGCCCGCTATTTTGAAGATGATCGAAGAGGCCATTGGGGCTAATGTGAGTACCTTCCTGCCAGAAAACGTACCCCACGACGACTGGGATCTTGCTGGCCTGCGGGAGCATTATATGGGATGGCTCATTGGGGAAGAGGACTTTAAGTTCAGCTCTCGGGAGGTTGAGGACCTGGAGCCCGGCTATATGAAGGAGGAGCTCTTTAAAAAGGCCCGGGAGCTCTATGAGCGCCGGGAAGAGGAGTTTACCCCGCCCATTATGCGGGAGGTGGAGCGAGTGGTTATGCTGCGCAGTGTGGACCAGGAGTGGATGGACCACATTGACGCCATGAGCCAGCTGCAAGACGGCATCCGCCTGCGGGCCTATGCCCAGCAGGACCCGGTGGTGGAGTACCGGCTGGAGGGTTTTGATATGTTTGACAGTATGATTTCCGCCATACGGGAAAACACCGCCAAGTCCATCCTCACGGTGCGCCTGAGAACCAAAGAGGCCCCCCAGCGGGAGCAGGTGGCCAAAGAGACCGGCGCGGGCGCCGGGGGCGGCAAAGAGGTGAAAAAAGCCCCGGTGAAAAAGCAGCAGAAGCCCGGGCGCAATGACCCCTGCCCCTGCGGCAGCGGCCTGAAGT
>JAAWSH010000178.1 GCA_022801475.1 Acutalibacter sp.
CTCAAGGAAAAGCTGGAGAAGCTCACGGGCGAGGCCCAGGCCCAGGCGGAGAGCCTGCGCCAAGAGAACCAGGCCCTACAGGCCAAAGCCGCCCAGCTGGGGGACGCCGCCCAGGAGAATCAGGCGCTCAAGGAAAAGCTGGAGAAGCTCACGGGCGAGGCCCAGGCCCAGGCGGAGAGCCTGCGCCAGGAGAACCAAGCCCTACAGGCCAAAGCCGCCCAGCTGGGGGACGCTGCCCAGGAGAACCGGGAACTGCGGGCCCGCCTGGAAGAGCTGGAAAAGCTGCTAAGCCACAAAGAGCCGCAAACGCCCACTCCCCGGCAAAAGGAAGAACCCAAACCAGAGCCCACGCCCCTGGTACCGGAGCCGCCGGCAAAGGCCCCCACCCAGGAAGAGCCGCCCCAGAAGCCCAAGCCCCCCAAACGCCGCCGTAATCCCCTGCGTTTTGAGGATGACCTACAGCAGGAGGGGCTGGTGAGTTTCTTTGAAAAAGATGAGTAAAGAGCGTTTGCGGGTTCTGGCCCCCGCCGGAGGCTGGGAGCAGCTGCGGGCCGCTGTGTTCGCCGGGGCGGACGAGGTCTACCTGGGGGGGCGGGCCTTTGGGGCCCGGGCCAATGCCCAAAACTTTTCCCAGGAGGAGCTGCGTGGGGCGGTCGCCTTTTGTCACGCCCGGGGGGTGCGCCTGCACGTGACGGTGAACACCCTGCTAAAAGACAGCGAACTGCCTGCCGCCCTGGAATTTGTGGAGTTTCTCTGCTCTTTGCCTGTGGATGCGGTGCTGGTGCAGGACATGGGGCTGTTTGCTCTGCTGCGGCAGAGGGCTCCGGCGCTGCCCCTGCATGCCTCCACGCAGATGAGCCTGCATAATCCAGCGGGGGTTCGGCTGGCGCATGCGCTGGGGGCCAGCCGGGTGGTGCTGGCCCGGGAACTCTCTTTGGAAGAGATTGAGCGGATTGCCAAGAGCTGCCCCGTGGAGCTGGAAAGCTTTGTCCACGGGGCCTTGTGCATGTGTGTTTCCGGGCAGTGCTACCTTAGCGCCGCCCTGGGAGGGCGCAGCGGAAACCGGGGCCAGTGCGCGCAGCCCTGCCGCCTGCCGTTTGCCGCGCCAGGGGGCACAGGCCACGATTTATCCTTAAAAGACCTGTCTTTTATTGCCTATATGGACCGGCTGGCCCAGGCGGGGGTATGCTCGGCGAAAATAGAGGGGCGCATGAAGCGGCCGGAATACGTGGCGGCGGCCACAGCGGCCTGCCGTTTGGCTGCGGACGGCAAGCCTGTGCCCCCAGAGCTTTTCCAAGATCTGGAGGCAGTGTTTTCCCGCTCGGGCTTTACCAACGGGTACCTGACAGGACATAGAGGCCGGGAAATGTTTGGAACCCGGCGTAAGGAGGATGTGACCGCTGCCACCCAGAAGGTGCTGGCAGGGCTGCGGGGGCTGTATAGGGGCGAAGGGCAGAGGGTTTTGGTGAGCTTCAGCCTGGCCTCCACTGCCGGGGGCCTGTGCCTGACCGCCAGCGACCAGGAGGGCCGCTGTGCCTCTGCCCTGGCGCCGGCGGAGCTGGAGGCCGGGGCCCGGCCTGACGTCCCGCTCCTGGACCCAGAGCGCTGCCGGGCCCAGCTGAGAAAGACCGGGGGCACGCCTTTCTTGGCGGAAAAGGTGGAGGTTCCAGAGGAGGGCGCGGCCATTTCCGTAAGCGGGCTGAACGCCCTGCGCCGTCAGGCCCTGGAAGCGCTGCTGGAAAAAAGGGCTTGGCGAGAGGCCATTCCCTGGGAGAGAGGCGGGAACTGCGCTCCTATTCAAGAGGCCGCTGGAGAGGCGGAGGGCCGCTTGGACGAAAGTTTGGCCCTTCTTGGGGCGGGCCGGGAAGCCGGGGCGGCTCCGCGCCGGCAAGACAAAGCGGCGGGGACCGGGACACAGCGGCATGTATGGGCCGCCCCAGAGGCAGGGTCCCCCTTGGCAAAGAAGCCGTGTCCCGCCGGGACGAAGGAGGAGCGGTTAACCGGGAAAAGCGCCCCCACCGCTCTGCGCGTCTGTTTTCGTTCCGTGGAACAGCTGCCGCCCAGGGAAGCCCTGAAGGACTGCGCCCAGCTGGCCTTGCCCCTGGAGACGCCTTTGCCTGTTTTAGAACAGCTGCGAGAGGCGGCGGGACCCCAGCTGGTGCTGGAGCTGCCCCGGGCTCTTTTTGGCCAGGAAGATCAGGTGCGCCGCCTTATGGAAGAGCGCATGCACCGGGGCTTTGAACAGTTTACCTGCGGAAACCTGGGGACCCTGGCCCTGTGCCGGGAGCTGGGAGCCAGGGCTCATGGCGCTTTTTCCTTAAATATTACCAATTCCGCGGCCCTAGAGGCCTTTGCCGCCCTGGGGCTGGAAAGTGCCGAGGCCAGCTTCGAGCTTTCCGGCCGGGAATTTCGGGGCCTCAAGCGGGGAATCCTGCCTCTGGGGGCCATGGTCTACGGCCGCCAAGCCCTGATGCTGACCCGGAACTGTCCCCTGGCCAATTCCCCCAAAGGCTGCCTGGGATGCAAGACCCCCGGGGCCCTTACTGACCGCAAGGGGATGAAATTTCCAGTGGTGTGCCGGGAGCGGGGCCGGTTTGGCAGCGAACTGCTGAACAGCGTGCCTCTGTGGCTGGGGGGAGAAGAGCCGGCGGCAGACTTTCTGCTCCTAAGATTCACAGTGGAAAGCCCGGTGGAATGCGGAAAGGTGCTGGAAGCGTTCCGGCAGGGCAAAAAGCTGGAAGGGCCCCATACCAGCGGGTTGTTCCGCCGAGGTGTGGAATAATCGGTGAAATGTGGAAAACTATGTGGAAACGGTGGATTATGTAGACCAAACGCCGCCATCCCAAAACCCTTGGCCGTTGGGTTTTGCTCTAAAAACTTTTTGTAGGCGCCGCGGCCGAAAAAGCCCTTGACGGGGCCTTTATCTTACGGTATGATATTTTTTAAGGGAGGGAAGCCGGATGGCGGAGGACTTTGGCAATTTCAGCGACGTCCAGTTGGCCCGGCTGGTGGGCCAGGGAGAACCAGAGGCCTTTGTGGAGCTAAGCGCCCGGTACCTGTGGCTGCTGCGGGAAAAGGCGGCACAGTTTTCGGGCCTGGAGCATGAGGACCTGGTGCAAGAGGGCTTTTTGGCCCTGTACGCCGCCGCCCTTTCTTATCGGGAGGAGGGCGGGGCCAGTTTTTCCACATATGCGGGTGTGTGCGTGTTCAACCGTATGGCCAAGGCCGCCCGCCGCCACGGCAGCCCAGGCAACCGGACCCTTAATGAGTCTCTGTCTTTAGACAGCGCGGGAAACCTTCCGGCCGGGGCTGGCCCCCAGGATCTGTTGGAGCTGCGCGAGGGCTTTGCCGCCACGCGCCAGCGGATCGACCAGGCTTTAACGCCTCTGGAGCGCCAGGCGCTGGCCTTGTATCTGGGCGGCTACAAGCGGGAGGAAATTCCAGGGCGAAGCGGCATGACGCTAAAGGCTTTTGACAATGCTTTATACCGGGCGCGGGTAAAGCTAAGCCAGCTAAAAGGCCAGCAATAAAACAGGAAAAAACAGGGATCGCGGAGAAAAATCATGATAGAAACACATGGAAAACGAGGTGGGTTTTTATGTATCAGGAGAAAACGCTGATCTGTAAAGAGTGCGGGAAAGAGTTTCCGTTTACTGCGGGAGAGCAGGAGTTTTATGAGGAAAAGGGGTTCAAAAACCCGCCGAAACGGTGCAAGGACTGCCGCCGGATGGGAAAACGTCCGCCAGCCCATATAGGCGTGTGCGCCGCCTGTGGAAAAGAGGCGCGGCTGCCCTTTGAACCCAGAAAGGACCGTCCGGTTTATTGTAGCGAGTGCTATGCGCAAATGCGGGCGGAATACGCGGAAAAGCGGCGGTAAAGTGGAAAGAAAGCGGTGCAAAAGCGCCGCTTTTTTTGTTGAGAACCGCGCTTGCCTGGCATTAGCCGTTTAGTTTCCCTTTTCCTGGCGCTTCCGCATGTTCCGCCAGCTGATGAAGCCGTAGAGGTCATTGACAAAAAACGCGGAAAAGCAAACGGCTACCGGCAGGTAACGCAAGCTGGAAAAAGCGGCCAGGGCCCATAAGAAGATGAGGATCAGATCATTGGCCGCATAGGCTATGGCATAGTACGGGCTGCGGCGAAAGGTGAGGTATACGGCCGCAAAGCTGATTGTGACCGAGAGGGTGCTGGGCAGCAGGTT
>JAAWSH010000179.1 GCA_022801475.1 Acutalibacter sp.
CGCGAGGGTGGCCAATATCAACGATGTTCTATGGAGCCGGCTGTTTTTAGACAATCGGGAGGCGCTGGTGGAGGAATTGGATCTACTGAGGGATAATTTAACAAGGATTCGGGATGCGGTAGCAGATGGTGACGAAAAACAACTGCAACGGTTACTGCGCAAAGCGGCAGAGATAAAGCAGCAGTTTGGATAAGTGAGAAGCTAAAGAGGGTAAGTCCCCAGGCTAAAACTGAAACACTCTTCACCGCAATCTCGCTCCCAAAGATATAAATCAAAAGGAGTTCAACATGAAAATAGAGGTAAAAACCGAAAGGCCCTACATTGTGACCGTAAAGAACGGGGCCCTGGACCAAGTGGGCACCATTGCGGCTCAACTGAAAAAAGTTGGTACAAAGGCCATGTTAATCACAGAAACCAATGTAATGCCTCTGTATGGGCAGAGGGTTATTTCTTCCCTAGAGTCTGCTGGTTTTGAGACAAGCCGATTTGTTTTTCCAGCAGGGGAGGAAAACAAAAACATGGAGACCATTATGAGCATGTATATGGTGTTGGCTCAGGCTGGTTTTACCCGCACAGACCTTATTGTTACGTTAGGGGGCGGTGTTACTGGCGATATGGGCGGCTTTGCGGCAGCCACTTTTTTGCGAGGTTTGGACTTCATCCAGGTGCCTACCAGCCTGGTAGCCCAGGCCGACGCTAGTATAGGGGGAAAGACTGGCGTCGATTTGCCTTTTGGAAAAAATTTGGTGGGTGCTTTCCACCAACCGATTGCGGTGATCAGCGACCCCACGGCCCTTTCTACATTACCAAAACATTTCTTTAACGATGGCTTAGGCGAGGTCATTAAGCATGGATGCATTGCTGATCCCGAGTTGTTCGCGTCCTTGGAGCAGGGGGCGGCTCTGGACAATATGGAGCAAGTGGTTGCACGGTCTGTGTCGATTAAACGAGATTTCGTGGAGGCCGACACCCGGGATACCGGACGGAGAATGATTCTCAACTTTGGACACACCTGCGGCCACGCGCTAGAGAAGCTCCATCAATTCCGGGAGCTTTCGCACGGCGAGGCGGTGGGCATCGGTATGGTACTGGCTTGTCAAGCTGGAGAAAGACTAGGGATTACTCGCCCCGGTACCGGAAAAAGAATTGCTCGGGTTCTTGAGCGGTATGGTTTGCCCACCAGCACTCAGTTCAGTACTGATGAGATAGTGGAATCCACGGCTCTAGATAAGAAGAGTGACGGCGACACGCTGCGGTTTATCTTTATTAAAGAGATCGGTGAGAGTGTTATTTCTCCCATTACTCGGGAAGAACTACGAAGGGCTTTAAAATAGAAATTCTAATCAAGCGGTATGGCATTATAGATGCTGTGCCGCTAATCTTTTAATACGGTCCAGCGTTACTGGCCGACAGATGAGGCGATTATTCAGACAAGGGAATGCCGTCCATACAGAGTGAGGCCGCTTTTAAAAGTTATCTCTGAATGCTTGACAACCGATATACTATGTGGTACGATGTACTATAGGGAGGCGATATGCTATGAGCCTGGATGATTGGAAGGTCCAAATTCGCCGGGGAACGCTAGAACTCTGCATTCTGCTGATGATTCGCCAGGCCCCCCGTTATGGCTACCAGTTGATCAGCGCCCTAGAGACCCGGCCTAGTCTGGCAGTGAAGGAGAGTACGATCTACCCATTGCTCCGACGGTTGATGAAGGAAGGATTTCTTACTTCTTTTTGGCAGGAGACCACAGAGGGCCTGCCACCTCGAAAGTATTACAGTATTACAGATCAGGGCCGGGAATATCTAGCCGCCATGTGTGTGGAATGGAAGCAACTGACGGATGCGATTATAGAAATCAAAGGAGCGATGCAAGATGAGTAAGCGATTGAACCAGTACCTAGAGGAAATTGAGAAATACTTAAGGCCTCTGCCCGTAGCGGAACGTATAGACATTGCAGCGGAGATAAAAAGCGAAATGGTCGAGCTGAAAGAGGCAGGGCATGGAGATCAGGAAATCTTGACGCGGCTGGGCGGCGCAAAGGACCTGGCTCAGGCATATTTAGGAGAGTCTATTACCAAAGGTAAGGGATTTAGCCTTAGCAGGCTGGGAGCATTTGCTGTCTTTTATAGTCTGGCTGGGGCTGCCTGGGTAATTGTGCTGCCAGTGACCAGTATTATTGGAGTCAGCTTTATGGCTTGCGGCGTGCTGGCTCCTTTAGCAGGGCTGGTGAAGTTTCTGTCCAGTCTGATAGGAATGGAACTGCCCTGGGTAGTTGTTCAGTTTGGCAGCTATACTCCAGGTCCGGCAGCAACGCTACTATATTCGGTTTTTATGGGGGGCCTCCTCTTTTTACTGGGACGAAGCGCCTGGATGCTCACGCTGGGGATGATCCGGAAGATCAGCGCTACTAAGAAGAAAATAGAAGGGTAGGAACAGAAAATTTGAAACGGATTCTTGTAATAGATGACGATCTGCACATTGGTAATCTGTTGGAAGAGCTCTTAATAAAGGCAGGATATCGTGTAGATAGGGCGTACTCGGGTACAGAAGCTCTTTTACTATTAAACGAGACGATGCCGGATCTGATTTTGCTGGACCTCATGCTGCCTGGGCTCTCTGGGGAAGAGTTACTGCCCCATATCGATGGCGTACCCGTGATCGTGGTAAGTGCTAAGGTGGGAATAGATGACAAAGTTGGACTGCTAATGGGCGGCGCGGCGGACTATATTACCAAGCCTTTTGACACCCAGGAACTATTGGCCCGGGTGGCGGTACAACTGCGGGGCGGGGCCCGACGGGAGAAGAACCGGTTAAGCTATGGAGGTCTTACCCTGGATATAGACACCCACAGCGCCATTGCCGATGGGGAAGAAGTACGGCTGACTCCTACAGAATACGCTATCTTACGGCAATTAATGCGTAACCCAAGCCAGGTGGTCACCAAAACATCCCTGCTAGAGCATATTGCTTTGGACACGCCAGATTGTACCGAGAGTTCATTAAAGACGCATATTAGTAATCTAAGAAAGAAATTGCGTACTGTCTGCGGAAAAGAATATGTGGAGGCAGTATGGGGGATTGGCTTCAAGCTCAGCGAGGATGGATAAGAAGGAGCAAAGGATATAAGTTAAGAATTTCCATTTGCAGAAAATCTTAACTAAATCTTTACCTTTTTCTTAACCGCTTTCTTGACTATTTGGGGATATACTGATCCCATCACTAAAAAGGAGGTTATCCCCATGGAATATGTACTGCAAACTAACGCGTTAGGAAAGAATTACCGAAAATTTGTGGCTTTAGATAATCTGACTATGTCGGTGCCAAAGGGTTCTATTTATGGAATTGTGGGAAAAAATGGAGCTGGCAAAACTACCTTACTCCGTCTGATCTGCGGCCTACAGACACCCACCTATGGTACCTATAGTCTATACGGTATCAATAATAGCCAGCCTGGTATTATAAAGGCTCGCCGCCGCATGGGCGCAGTGGTGGAGACTCCCTCCATCTACCTAGATATGACTGCCGAAAATAATCTCCGGCAGCAGTGCCGGGTGCTGGGACTGCCAGACTTTTCCTGTATCCCCGAACTGCTAGAATTGGTAGGTCTGGAAAATACCGGAAAGAAGAAGGCCAAGAACTTTTCCCTTGGTATGCGCCAGCGTCTAGGCATTGCCGTGGCCTTGTGTGGAGACCCAGACTTCCTGGTACTGGACGAGCCTGTCAATGGTCTGGATCCCCAGGGCATTGTGGAGATTCGGGAGCTCATCCTCAAGCTGAACCGGGAGAGGAACATCACCGTGTTGATTTCCAGCCATATTTTAGAGGAAATGCACAAGCTAGCTACCCACTATGGCTTTATTGACGGAGGCCGTATGCTTCGGCAGGTTAGTGCCGAAGAGCTGGATGCCACTTGCCGGAAATGCCTGCGGGCGGATGTTTCGGACCCCAAAGCTGTGGCCCTGGTGCTGGATGAAATGGAGTTGGAGTATAAGATCCTCAACGGCAACCAGGTGGATGTGTACGACGCTGTGAATGTCAGCAAACTGGTGAAAGCCCTTTCGGACCGGGGCTGCGAGGTGTTTTCGGTGCAGAACCATGACGAGAGCTTGGAAAGCTATT
>JAAWSH010000180.1 GCA_022801475.1 Acutalibacter sp.
TTGGCGTAAGGGGCCAGGGTGGGGTTTTCACCGTTCATCAGGTCGTCCATCATTTGTGCTACCGGAGCCTCACCCCTGCCGTAAATGTGCACGTTATGTGAGACAATGGTGTATTCCTGCCTCTGTTTAAGATAAGGCACGGCGTAGTTGTGCAGCATGGGGGCCAATTCGCTGGGAGGCCCGGGCAACATAATAATGGCGCAGCCATTCTCCGCCTGAAAAGCGCAGCCTGGGGCCGTGCCGTTATCATTTTGCAGCACCGTGCAGCCCTCTGGCAGCCAAGCCTGCTTTGCCTGGTTTTCGCTAACGTGTTTCTCGTTAAAATAATTTTCAATACGCCGCAGGCTCTCTTCATGGAGCGCCAGCTTTTTTCCAGCCGCGGCGGCGGTGGTCTCTTTGGTCAGGTCGTCGGTGGTGGGACCCAGGCCCCCGGTCATAATCAGCAGGCCGCTGCGGCCAATCGCCCTGTCCACTGCTTCCTTCAGGCGCTGGGGGTTGTCCCCCACCACACAGGTGTGCATCAGGTCGATCCCAAGGGTAGAAAGGGCCCTGGCCACAATGGCGGTATCTGTGTTTACCACCGCGCCCAAAAGCAGCTCGGTGCCCACGGAAATTATTTCTGCGTTCATAATGGTTTACCTCCTAAATCATATATCTCTGGCAAAAATATTGTCCCTCTCTCCGTCATAATTCGCCAGACTATCTATCTGGTGAAAGCCATATTTCTCATACAGACCCACAATGTCCGACGGGATAAAAGCTCTATGGAAACCGGCCTTGCGGGCATATTCACAAGCTGTCTCTACCAGCCTGCCGCATATGCCCCCGCCCCGGAAGCCCTTGTCCACAAACACCGTGCTGATCCATGGGGAATACCGGTTTTCCGGATAATAGTCGGTTTTCATCAGAGTACAAAACCCCACGACCCGCCTACCGGCTAAGGCGGCGAAAACGCTCTCCCAGTCTGTAAACGCAGCGTCCCGCATCATATCCGCAAGATGCGCCCCAGCAACCCAGGAGCAGCCCCGGGCATAGGCCATAAGCCCCTCCCACAGGGCTGTTTCTGGCTCTAGTCTGGCTACTTTTATATCACCGGAGCGTCCCATTATTTTTTCCAAAATGTCCACTGTATCCCCTTTCCATACCCAATCTTAGCATAGAAAGGATTCCCCCCGCCGGTCATATAAGCTGCCCCCAGGGGCCGCAGCCGCCGCCATAGCTCCGAAAGCGCCGCCGCGGCCAGGCCCTTATGCCTGTACTCTGGTACTGTACACAGGGGCTCCAGATACGCCAGCTTGTTTTCCGGCACCCACCACATCCCGGCATAGCACACGTACTCGCCCGCCTGGTTCATTACAGCCACGTCGTACTGGGGCGTGGCGTGGGGGGCGTACACCTGGTCGTAGGCGTACTCATACTCCCCGTTCCAGGGGCCTTCTTCCGCCTCGTGGTCAAAGCCCTTCCAGCAGCACTCGCAGGCCTTGGCCACGTCCACCCCACCCATCTCTGTAAAGCGAAACCCTGGGGGCAGGGGGTAGTCCAGAGGTTTCGTACAGTCGTACACCAGATTTTCATAGCCCTCAGCTTTGGCAAAGCCCTCCGCTTTTGCCGCTTGTTCAAACTCCCGCTGGTTCCCCACCAGCACCAGGGTCTGCTGGCCGTCTGTTTGGGGCATATACTTCTGGGCGTACTCCACCATCTCTGGGGCTAGGGCCTCGTACCCCTCCCGCAGGCTGAAATAGATGTCGCTCACCGGGTTTTCGTAAAAGCAGAAGCCCACTATCTTCTCCCCGTCCTTCCACATCCGGCAACGGTGCAAGTAGGACTTGTCCATCCAGCTGGACACTAGGGCGTACTCCCAAAAGGGCGCGGGCACACCGCCCCGGTAGTCCGGGGAAAAGACGTCCAGCAAAAACCGGTACACTTCCATGTGGTCGCTAAGTATGCTGAACTGTTTTGTTGTGATTTGGCTCATAAAGCGCTCCTTTCTCATTCCAGAACGGCATTTTGGCCTCCAGCGGGCGAAGCGTTGACTTTGCAACTCTTGGGCTCTGTCTTAAGAATCCGCAGGGCGCCTAACGCACCGTAACCGCGTCTTTGCCGTATCTTTCAGCGTTCAGTTATCGTCTGTGGTTTTGCTAATACGCATTGATATGCGTGGTCCGTACCTGGGCCAAAGCCTCCTCCAGCAAAGCCTCTCCGTCTATGGCCCCTTCGCCCCGCTCCACCTGCTCCAGGCTGGGCTTGGTTTTGGGATGCTTGGGGGTGAAGATGGTGCAGCAATCCTCGTAGGGCTCAATAGAGATATCGTAGGTGTCTATCTTCCGGGCAATCTTCACAATCTCCGCCTTATCGCTGCCAATCAGGGGCCGGAACACCGGCATGTCCACCACCGCGTCGGTGCAGGCAATGGCCTGTAGGGTCTGGCTGGCCACCTGGCCCAGGCTCTCGCCTGTAATCAGCGCCAGGCACCCCTCGTCCCGGGCCACGCGCTGGGCAGCCCGCAGCATATACCGCCGAAGGATCAGGGTGCCCAGGTCCCCTGGACAGCGGTCCCGGATCTCCTCTTGCAAGCGGGTCAGCTCCACAGTGACCAGCTTAATGCGCCCGGCGTACTCACTGACTTTTTTCAGCAGCCGCACCACCTTTTCATGGGCCAGCTCACTGGTATAGGGCGGGCTGGCAAAGTGGATCGCGGTCAGCTCCACCCCCCGCTTGGCCATGGTCCAGGCCGCCACCGGGCTGTCCAGGCCTCCGCTGATGAGGATGGCCGCCCGGCCCCCCGCGCCCACCGGAATGCCCCCGGCCCCCGGCTTGGCGTCCGCGTGGACAAAGGCTGCGGCCTCCCGCACCTCTACCCGCACGGTGACGTCGGGATTATGGACGTCCACTTGCAGGTGGGGGTACCGCTCCAGCAGATAGCCCCCCACCTCCATAGAGATTTCCGGGGACTTTAGGGGAAATTTCTTATCGCTGCGCTTGCACTCCACCTTAAAGGTCCTGGCATCCTCCAGCTCCTCTTGCAGGTATTCCGCCGCCTTTTGCTGTATGGCGGGCAGGCTTTTTTCCGCCGCCCCGGCCCGGGTATAGCCCACCGCGCCAAAGATTTTGGCGCAGCGCTCCTGGGCCAGGTCCATATCAGCTAGCTCGTCCTTGGGCTCCACATAGATGGTGGACTGCCGGGACTCCACAGTAAACTCCCCGGCATCCCGCAGGCGGCGCTTGATATTCTTGATCATCACGTCCTCAAAGCTCCGGCGGTTCAGGCCCTTTAGGGCGATCTCCCCCAGCTTTAGCAAAATCACTTCGTTCATAAGCTCTCCCTTTCGGCAAAGTCCACAACCTGCCGCAAATTGTTGATCGTCCACGGGCCCCCGCCGCCCTTCCGGTCTATGAGAAAGGCAGTAAAGCCCAGGGCGCGGGCCCCGTCCGCTTCGGGCGGGTAGTCGTCCACATAAATACTCTCTTCCGCCGCCACCCCCTGGGCCTTTAGGGCGGCGTTAAAAATGATGGGGTCCGGCTTCATGGCCCCCACCAAAGAGCTGGCGGTAAAGCTGGTAAAGTACCGGTGCAAGCCGCAGTCCTCCAGGGTCAGCTCCAGCGAGGGCGGGCAGTCGCTGATAACCCCCATTTTATAGCCCCGGCCCTGAAAGTATTCCAGCGCCTCCACGGTCTCCGGGTACGGCTGCTTTTTCAGATACCACAGCTTTTCTACCAGCAGGTCCACCCGCTGGGCGGTTTTTTCGGTGATGCCCATATCCTCAAACACATACAGGTACCACTGGCGGAAAAAGGCCAGCTCTTCCTCCACCGTCTTATAGGGCGCGAAGGAGAAGCCGCCCTGCTGTACTTTGTCAAAAAATTTCATAAAGTACAGGTAGCTGGTGTCAAATTCCCTCCCGCTCCACTCTTTCAGCTTTTGGTCCCGAAAGACGGTCCAGGCGGGGTCGTTATGGACCAGGGTACCATCCCGGTCAAAGAAAATGGCCTTATATTTCATGGTGATCTCCTCTCTGGTTTTGGGGGCACGGGCTCCTTTTTAGAGACTTTGGCCGCCGTGCCAGGGCGGGGCGGGGCTCTTTGGGTGACTGCCTG
>JAAWSH010000249.1 GCA_022801475.1 Acutalibacter sp.
AGCTGCCTATAGGCAGCTCCATAGAGCGTCTGGACATTTCTTCTGGCGCCCGTCAAGAGATATTTGAAGCGAGGGCGGCAGAGCTCGGTTGTACGGTCGATGAACTAAAAGCGCGGTATACTGCCGAAATACAGGAAGGCTTTATTGCAAGAGTAGAGAATGGATTGGACGGGCATATAAATTACTTAAGAGAGACGGCCATTCCGGAGATGGAGAACCTGAAGGAAAGCTATGGTCGTGATCTTTTTGTTTTAGATTCACGGGAGACATCCATACGGGCAGAAATGGAGCGCCAGCCAGAGCAGGGAGAGGGCTCTTCTGATGAAAGAAAGCAGGAGCTTTCGGAACGTCTGGATAAAATTGCAGAGTATCGGTCAGAGATTGAAAAGGGCGTCAGCCGGATCGAAGATCGGGAAGAACGCCTGAGAGATACCATAGAACGGTATGCAGAGTGCAAAGAGGCATTGGCTTTGCCAGGGACGGATACGGATAGCCGGTATATGATGGTATCAAATATAGAAAAGGATGCGGCTGGCCGTACAGAAGTATCTGAATATATCCCCTCGGGGCTTGACCGTGAAATTCGAGCGTTTACATCTGCCGAGAGGGAGACGCTTGTCCAGGACGTTGAACGGTATAATGAGCAGAATCCGGACAATATCCTGCGAGAAAAGGACGGGAGCATGTACAACCGGTACGGAATCTCAGAAACGGGCGTGTATGACCGGGACATGTGTATGGATAAGGACCAGCCGGAATTGGAAACGGATGAAGATACTAAAAAATATGCGGCTGCCCATGAAACGGATGGCTTTTCTGCTTTTCAGGATTTTTTGGAGCGCCCGGAGCAATCTGCGGATATGGTTGTGAAATCGGAAGCAGAAAAAGAGCCGGAAACAGACAAAGAGATCATTGACTCAGAGATCCCGGATCAACAGGAAACACCGGACGACATTGAAACGACAGAACAGGTTTCCGCAGATTTTGCCTCAGACCCGATAGATCAGTCGGAAGGGAACCGTGGCGAGGTCGGCCAGGAAGAAATAAATTCAGAAAATGGGATGGATCAAGCAGTGGCGGACACCTTTGAGGCCGTAGATTCCGATAAAAAGGCTGAAAAAGAGGAAGGAAGCTTTGATGGGGAAATATCCGATATAACGGGTTCAGAAGAGCTTGAGGATATTCCCGCTGACAATGAACCAAAGAATCTTCAGATTGACCCGGCAGAGGCTGCCGTTTTGCCTGAAACTGCGGCGGATGGAATAAAAGGACAGGAAGATGAGGAGGAAAAAGACCGGAGAGAAATTGAAAACGACGAAGATGGGGAGAAGGACTCTTCCTATGATGATATCTTAGGTGGGTTTCGAGACTATTTGGAGGATGATACTTATTCCTTCAGCGGAGACCTGTTTCCTGTAATCCAGGATATGGACCCAAAAGCAGCAGACCAGATCATGGAAAATGCGTTAAGGGATCTCTATATGGAAACCGATATGTCACAAAATGATAGACTCTTTTCTTTGACGGCTGAAGTAGCAACATTTTCGGATCATGGTGTGATGCCAACCATAGAACATTTGGTAAACGGATTGCAGGAGCAGGGGATGAGCGACCATGATATCGCGCAGACGCTGGTGGACATGGAGCCGTATATTCTCCAGGGCCTGGACGATTTGGTGAGTATTTCTGCGGATGACGTCGAGCAGCGCATTGTAAAAATCGGTGATGACATCTGGACGGTACAGCCGGATTTGATTGTCAATGACGTTACGGGAATGGAGGAGGACCCGAATCATCTGATTGATTTGATCAGCGGCGCGGTCAACTCTGTATATGGCGATAGCGTCGGTGATGTGGCTGCAGAGCGGACCATGCAGCAATTGGAATCCATGGGTGAAAGCAACGGATTGGACTTCCTAGACGAATTCTTTGGAAACAGCCTGGAAAGTACACTGCAGCAAATGATGACAGATTTGATTCCGGAGAGTGTTAGAGAGGATTATGTCGATATGGCAACAACAGACCAACTGGTAGACGCGTATGACCCCATGGAGGCTGGTTTACCGAGCGACCAGGAACTCGAAGTACTCTACGATAACGATGCTATGTTTATGCCGGACGTTGACACAGATACGTTAATGGAAGATTTCTAGTGCATACATAGTGTATGACCGGGTTTTACACAGTGTATGCCAAATAACAGGCTATCCTGAATAAAAGCTGCTGTTGTTGGGGGCATTTCTTCCATACAGCAGCTTTTATCAGGTTTCGCATACATTAACATCCAGCATATTCATAGTGCCAAGATGTAGACGAAAGGAGTGACAGGCAGTGAAAATAAATCATGTGACAATTAGGGATTTTAAAGAGGCAAGGACAGTCGAATTGACGCCGGCAAAGGTGAATGTCTTCATCGGGCCGAATGGCTCTGGGAAAACTAGCATTTTACAGGCGCTGCGCTATGGTCTTACCGGGAACAGCCCGCAGGATGCCATTACAGGCGGCGCAAAGAAGGCTGTTGTTGATGTAGCCTTTCCGGATATTGGGACTCTGACCCGGACGTTGTACCCAGGAAAAAATGAAGTACGGTTAAACGGCAAGGTGACCACGCAAAAGAGTATCAATGAGCTTTTTTCAAGCCACACAGGGACTTCTATAGCAACGGCAGAGCTCTTAACATCTGCCGATGCCCTTACAGGCCTGACAAGTGGGGAGTTATCCGCATATTTCCTGGACAATAATCTGCTGAACGTGGAAGTAGACTTTCAGCTTCTGGCCAGCTTTTGCAAATTAAGTCCAAAGGGAATCGATTCGCTTCGGCAGGAATTTGGAGACGCACCGATCCGGGTAGCGGACATCGACCGAGTGTGGAATGATACAAAGGCCAGAAGAAGAATTTTAAAACAGGAGGTCGCCAAAACTGAAGTTCTGGCAAAAGACACCGCCCCTGATATAAAGGAATCGGCGGAAGAGGTTGACAAACAGCTTAGACTGCTGCTGCAAAAGCAGGGTGAGCTGCAGGCGATCCAGAAAAGTTATGTGCAGGTCTGCCGGCAAAGGGAGCAGATTATGCGGGATATCCATAACAAGAAATCTCAGCTTGGGGCGCCCATTCATGCGCCGGAAACGGCCTTGCTGGACAGGTATAGCGCGGAACTGAACCGGATAGAGAAGGAAATTCAAAATCTGAAGGGTATTGTTGCCACGTCCTACGAACACGGAAAACAGTTAAGCCAGATATTAAAAGACCTGGAGTTGTCAACCTGCCCTATTTCCTCTAAGCTGATTTGCACCACAGACAAATCGACCATCCGTAGTGAGTTGACGGAAGCAATCGATAAGGTCCGCGTTCAATACAAGGAGCAACGCTCCAGAATTGGACAGTTAGACAAAGAACGGGCCAAAATACAGGAAGCCCGCAGAGCTTTGGAAGAGCAGATACGTCTTTTTCACAGTCAGGAGCTTTTGCAGAAGCAAATTGAGTATCTGGAGAAGAGCCTTCCGGAAGAGCCGCAAAGGCCTTCTGAAGAGGATTTGCAGGGAATTTCCGCGAAAGTACAGGAGTTCAATCAGAAACAGGCGCAAATCATCCAAAACCTCACCGCTATGGAATATAAAGACGCATGGGAAAGGCAATCCCGGGAATTGGCGGTTGCTGAAGAGATTGTGCGGGAATTGGATCCTAAGAATGGGGTTAGGCAGCAGATTCTGGAGCATAGCCTGAAACCCCTGGAAGATTACTTTAATGCAGGTCTCTCGGAATTGCTTCCGGAGTACCGAATCCGGCTGGATTGCAGCAACGGATTCATATTGAAACTAATAGATGGAGAACAGGAATATGATGCAGCCAAATCGGCTTCTGCCGGCGAGCGCAGCAGGATCTGGTTTGTCCTGATGGATTTGATCAATGCATTGTCCTCCTACCGTGTTCTGATTTATGACAATACGGATGGGATGGACGCAGCCTCGTTAATCCGTCTTCTTAAGATGCTGAATTCAGAAGAGGTACAGAGCCGGTACGATCATATCTTCGTATCCATGATTGATTACACTGAGGTTTTGCAGCAGTTGGAC
>JAAWSH010000181.1 GCA_022801475.1 Acutalibacter sp.
GCCACCACAGCCCGGCCTGCCTTTGCGGCGTTAGAAGCCATCCGCGATTTAATCTCTTGGGCCTTTGGGCACTGGCGGTAAAATTCCTCCAGACGGCGGGCCGCTGTGGCCTCCGCAGTTTTTCGCCTACGTTCCAGTTCGCCTGCCGCCGCCCCGCTAATGGTTCTGTCATATCCCATAATTACGCTCCCTCTTGTTTTTGATAATACGCCCATCCCGCTATGTCTTTTGGACGCCGACCTTTATCTTTCATGTCTTTAAAGCTCCTCCGGCAAATCAAAGAAGCTCATGCTCTCCAGCTCATCAATATCATAGCTCTTGGCCTGGCCTTTCGCTTCTTCGGACTTTTTCTCCTGGTCCTTCAGCTGCTCTATGTTCTTAATATTCCTGCTCTGCCAGCCCTCTAGCACCTTGTTCATATAAGCGGCACTGAACTTTCCTGTGTGGTCCACGCAGCTTTCGTAGGCAGCGGAAAGCATTTCTCGGGAAAAGCTCCACTCATATACCCAGCGGCAAGCCGCGTCCTCCTCCTTTTTGCTGGGGGAACGCTTAGGCAGGCCCGCAGCGGCAGACACCTGCCCCCAGGCCAGCCGGCGGCGGCTAAGCTCCTGTAACTTTTCTTCTGCAGCAGCCACGGTAAAGATATTACTTTCTGCCCAATCTCTTGCTACCGAGTCAATGTAACTGGTACCCGTCTTGCCCACCTCCCGGGCATAATTAATGAGCATAACCGTCACCTCCACCGGCAGGCCGTAATCGTCGGTAATGGTCAGCAGTAGCGCGCTCATAGCGGGAGATAGGGTCTTGCCCAGCACAGCCTCTGTCTCTTGCATCAAAAAGCGTATCTGCTCCGACTCCTCCATCCGCGCAGCCAGGTGGGCGCTGTCTGGACGCAGAAGGCGGTTTTTTGGGGGAAGAGCCGTTTTCTGTGGAGGTTCTGTGTCCGGAACTGCTGGTTCTGTCCGGGCCGGAGCGGAGGAGACAGGCTCAGGCTGAGGGACCGGGCGCAGCTCGCCTCCTGACTGAGCCAGCAGGCCCCGGTCGGCCCAATAGTCCAGAGCGTCCAGGGCGGAGTCTGCCGACATGCCCAGAGCCTGGGCCATAGCCTCTGGTGAAAAGCCGCTGCCCGCGTGGCGCAGCACCCAGAGGATTACTTGCAGCTGTTCTTTTCCGGCCAGCTTTAAATGCCGGTCGGCTAAAGCACAGGGAACGGCGAACACCTGGTTCCACATCCCCATATCAAGACAGTATTCCATGTTGTCAATTCCTTTCCCTTTACAAAGTCCCCAATTATCCACACGCTAGGCGCTTTGTCAAATTCCTTTGTCAATGCTTCCCCTTGGCTTCACAAATCTTGCCCGTCCTAAAATCTTCTTGGGACATTATAGCACATCGTCTCTAGCAAATAAATACCCAAAAGTAGAAAGTGTTGTTTTCTGCCGTAAGCAAGAACTCCCTGCCGCCAGTGCAGGGAGTTCTGTCTTTTATTCTTCCAGCTTTGCTAAAATTTCCGGGAAAGCCTCCAGACTTCGGCGAAGGATCCCGTGCATCTGGGCAATGGCCACCCCATAGTTGACAATGGGCACCCCCGCCGCTTTGGCCCGCTTCACCCGGCTTTGCATCTCCTTCTCATTGAGCATACAGCCGCCGCAGTGCACCACCAGGGCAAAGCCGGTCAGGTCCTCTGGGAACTCGCCACCCGAAGTAAAACAATAGCCAGGCTTTGCTCCCGTGTAGTCCTCAATCCACTTAGGCAGCTTCACAGTGCCAATGTCCCCGCACTGCCGGTGATGGGTGCAGCCTTCGGAAATTAGCACCTGGTCGCCATCTTTCAGCTTGCTTAGCCGGGCGGCACCCTCTACCAGCGTGGCCAAACTCCCCTTATACCGGGCGAACAGAATGGAAAAGGAGGTAAGCAGTACATCCCCCGGCACATCTCCCGCCACTTGGCCAAAGGCCTGCGAATCTGTTATCACCAGCTTTGGCTTTGCAGCCAGGGCTTTTAGGGTTCCCGCCAGCTCCTCCGGCTGGCAGGTAACCAAAGCGCAATGGGCGTCCAAAATGTCCCGCATGGTCTGCTGCTGAGGCAGGATCATTCGTCCCTTGGGGGCCGCGGCGTCAATGGGCGTGACCAGCACCGTCAGGTCTCCAGGGGCTATAAGATCCGCCACAATAGGCCGGGACGCACTGGCTTTGGCGGTAAACGCCCCCAGCCGGTCCTTCAGCACCTCAATATTTTCCCCAGTCCGGGCGCTGACGTACAATTCCCTGTCGGCTAAAGCAAGCCTTTCCCCCAACATGTCCGCCTTATTATATGCTACCAAGAAGGGCAGTTCCTTTTGGGCAAACAGGTCCAGCAGTTCCCGGTCTTGAACGCTTATGCCCCGGGCCGCGTCCACCACCAGCACGGCAATGTCTGTTTTTGCCAGTACCTGCCGGGTCTTTTCTACTCGCAGCGCCCCCAGCTCCCCCTCATCGTCCAGGCCTGGGGTGTCAATCATCACGACCGGTCCCAGGGGCAGCAGCTCCATAGCCTTTTGCACCGGGTCGGTGGTGGTGCCCTTTACTGGGGAGACCACCGCCAGGGCCTGGCCGGTAACGGCGTTGACCACGCTGGACTTTCCCGCGTTGCGCATACCGAAAAAGGCGATATGCGGACGCTGGGCAGAAACCGTCTCATTTAGGCTCATTGAAATAACCACGCTCCTTCTACGTCCAATATTCCAAAAGTTTTTCGTCAATAAGGGCAATTCTCTCTCTCCCCTTCACCTGCTGGTAAAAGGCCAGTCTTTCGATCTCTTCCCGGTCCACACGGCGCTTTTCAATCACCGCCAGGTACTCTGGCGGCAGCGTAACCCCGTAGACCGCGCCGTATTCCTCATGCCAATTGCAGTCAAAAAAGTCAGGCGCCATTTTACAGTGCATCAGCCCCAAAAAGGTCCATTCCAGGCCGGAGAGGCCCAGTTCTTCCTCTCCTTCACGGTCCATGCACTGGCGCGGAGTCTCTCCTTCTTCCCGACAGCCGCCGAAAATCTCCCAGTCCCTCCGCCACTTGTTCCAGCCCAGCAGATAGTCGCCGCCCAGCTTCACCACGCCCAGAGAGCAGTTAATCGGGCTATACAGCGCGGAGGCTTTCTCTTCCTCCACCGAAATCATTTCCAGCAGCTGGCTGCCGTTCTCGGTTTGTACTAGCATGGCTTTTCTCCTTCTCCTTAGGACCTATCCGGCTCTCTCTTGCCGCCCTCTACAAATAGCTCTACATAACCGCATTCCGGGCAGACCGCGCAGGAGAGCCGGCCTATTTCTCTAGGAAACCACTTCTTCTCCTCGGCCAGCATCACCCGCCAATGGCTGTCAGATCCATATAGAGCATAGCCTTCTGTCATCTCTACATCGCAGCGCGGGCACTTCCTCATGGTTCCACCTCCCACATTCACAGCACCATCAAAAGCGTCCCTGCCCCTATAAGGACACAACCAATGGCAGACTTGACCGTAACCTTCTCGTGCAAGAACACAAAGGCCAGCAGCAATGTAATGACCACGCTCATTTTATCAATAGGCACTACCTTCGAGGCCTCCCCTACCTGTAACGCGTAGTAGTAACACAGCCAGGAGGCCCCGGTGGCAAGACCCGACAGAATCAGAAACGCCCAGCTCTTGGGTGTAATGGCGGAAACCCCGCCCTGGGCGTTGGTGAGGAACACCATGCCCCAGGCCATGACCAGCACGACCACTGTACGGATGGCTGTGGCCAGATTGGCGTTCACTCCCTGGATACCCATCTTTGCCAAAATAGAGGTCAGCGCCGCGAACACAGAGGAGAGCACAGCAAACAGCAGCCACATGTTCTTTCCCCTCATTTCATCCTCTTCTCTCGTTTTAGAACCGGAAGTCCCGGCGGTTGGAGTTCTTGATATCCCGGATATGTTCCTCCGCGATCTGCCGTACCTTGTCCTTGGGAATGCGCTTGAGCTCCTCTTCCACCATCTTGTAGCCCACCTCTTTGGTCTGGGGGCTGGCGTAGTCCTCCAAATACTCCTGCAAGGTCATCAGGGCG
>JAAWSH010000182.1 GCA_022801475.1 Acutalibacter sp.
CATCTCCATCACGGACTGGCCACTGCCCTGATAGTCCAGTATTTCCGTAGCCGCTTTTTGTAGCACGGACTCCGGCAGCATAGAGGGACCGGCAGAGAAATTGTAAACACGTGACATAAGAATACCTCCAGAAGGGAAAATTTTTGATACAATTCTTTCATCCGCTAAATTGTTAAAGAGTAAAGCTATTTAATTATATCTTCATTTACGCCGAAATGCAAGGCATAACCGATACAAATGGCTTCATATAGGAAAAATGCGGCGAATTTCATATAATGTTTGCACTCTGTAGGGGAACTATGTTATAATGTTAAGTAGAGAGTATGAAGGCAGAAGTAGCTGTGCTCCTTCTCTCCGTCATGTCCCCCGCACCGTTTGGTGTGAATTTCTAGATACAGGAGGCAAGATTATGCGAGTAAAAGACATCATAGACATTCTAAAGTGCCAAGTACTAGTAGAAGGCGACTTGGAACAGGAGGTCAAAACTGCCTGTGGCAGCGATATGATGAGTGATGTATTAGCCTTTGTGAAGGATCAGTCTGTACTGCTGACAGGGCTTATGAACCCTCAGGTGGTGCGTACCGCCGAAATGATGGATATGCATTGTATCATCTTTGTGCGGGGTAAGCCCGTGAACCAGCAGGTGCTGGATCTGGCGGAAATGAAAGATATGACCGTGCTCAGTTCGCCCTACCGTATGTTTACCGCCTGCGGACTGCTGTTTGAAAACGGCTTGAGAGGAGGCTGTGACATCTCATGAGCATGCTTCATCTGGAATATCAGGTGCCCGGTGACGACTTCACCCGGGCGGGGGAAGCCAGCGGCGACGTAAAACATAAACTTAAAAAACTAGGCTATGAGCCGGATGCCATCCGCCGGGTGGCCATCGCCATGTACGAGGGCGAGATCAATTTGGTAATTCACGGTGGTGGGGGAGAGGCTGTGGTAGATGTGGACCCTGACCGGGTGGACATATCCCTTATCGATCAGGGCCCGGGCATTGCGGACGTGGAGCAGGCCATGCAGGCCGGCTGGTCCACTGCCCCGGATAATGTGCGTGCTCTGGGTTTTGGGGCGGGCATGGGGCTGCCCAACATGAAGAAATACACTGATGAAATGACCATTGATTCCACTGTAGGCGTGGGAACCACTGTAAAAATGACCGTGCGTCCAGGCCGAAAAGGATAAGTGATAGAGAAATTATGAAGTTCCAAGATGAATTCAAACGAAATTTCCCGGATTTGCTTCTACTGTCCGGGTCCAGCGTAGCGCTGGGGGGTGAATCCAATGACTGAGTTTTACCATTCCGTAACATTACACGAGGATAAGTGCGTGGGCTGCACGAACTGCGTAAAGCGCTGCCCTACTGAGGCCATCCGTATTCGGGGAGGCAAGGCTTCCATTGCTCCCGAGCGCTGTATTGACTGCGGCGAGTGCATCCGCATCTGTCCCCACCATGCCAAGCGCGCCCGTTTTACCCATATAGAGGCCCTGGGCAAGTTTAAATACACGATCGCCCTGCCAGCGCCCGCTCTGTATGGACAGTTTAATAATTTGGATGACATTGATTATGTCTTGACTGGCTTGAAGAAGATGGGCTTTGACCAGGTCTACGAAGTAAGCCGTGCAGCGGAGCTGGTTAGCGAGGCTACCCGCAAAATAATGTATAATTCTGAAAACGCCGCGGCTCTGCCTAGGCCGGTAATCAGTTCGGCCTGTCCCGCAGTGGTACGGCTTATTCGGGTGCGTTTTCCTGATCTGTGCGAACATGTCCTGCCCCTGAAATCTCCCATGGAGACCGCTGCCGCGATGGCTAAAAAGGAAGCTGTGGAGAAAACTGGGCTGCCCATGGAGCAGATTGGCTGTTTCTTTATCACGCCCTGTCCGGCCAAAGTTACGGACATCAAAATGCCTTTGGATACGGAAAAATCTATGGTGGACGGAGCCATCGCCATCAGCGAGGTATTTCCCACGCTTTCCCACACCATGGACCGTTTGGAAAGTGTAGAGCCTATCGCCAATTCCGGCATCATTGGTGTGGGCTGGTCTACCAGCGGAGGAGAGGCCGCTGCCCTGCTTAATGAAAAATATCTGGCTGCCGACGGGATAGAGAACGTCATACGAGTACTGGAAGAGGTGGAGGACGAGCGCATCGGCGATTTGGACTTTATCGAACTGAATGCCTGCTCTGGCGGCTGCGTGGGGGGGGTATTGTGCGTTGAAAATCCCTACGTGGCGAAAGCACGAATCCAGCGGCTGCGCAAATATCTGCCGGTCTCCCAAAACCACTTGGCGGGGGGCCCAGTACCCAAGGAGATGAAATGGGAAGGTGAGCTGGAATTCTCCAATGTGATGACTCTTTCCTCTGACCTTTCAGAGGCCATGCGGATGATGGTGGAGATCGACGCCATTGAAGAGGAGCTGCCTGGACTGGACTGCGGTGCCTGCGGCGCGCCCACCTGCCGTGCCTTTGCCGAGGACGTGGTAAAGGGTGTCAGCAAAAAGGTAGACTGTGTGTTTATCTACCGCAAGCAGATGCAGAAAGTAGCCAGCACCCTGTCCGAGCTGGACGCGGGTCTTAGTTGGATGCCCAGTGAAACAAAAAAGCCGTAAACGGTAAAAGAATTATGTAAGATTTAGAATAGAAACCGTTTCCCGGGATATTTGGTGTATTACAAGAAAGTGGTGATATAATTTGACAATGAAAGAAATGGCCGAAACCCTGGGCTGGAAACTGCTGGCCGGGGAGGACGGACAAGATAACAAGATTGATGGCTGCTATATCGGCGACCTGCTCAGCTGGGTTATGGGGCGGGCTCAGGCAGGTAATGTCTGGCTTACTGTAATGGGCAACCTAAACGCTATTGCCGTAGCGGCCTTGGCAGATGTGGCAGGCATCGTTCTCTGCGAGGATGCCGCTTTAGATCAGGACGCCCAAAAGCGTGCGGATATGCAGGGGATTCCTGTATACACCTGTACAGAAAATCTCTATCAAACCGCTGTAAAAATCTATGAGGCGCAAAAATAAAGCATCATGAAAGATTATTTTTACGACTTTCATATTCATTCTTGTCTGTCTCCCTGCGGAGACAACGATATGACCCCCAACAATCTGGTGGGCATGGCCCTGGTGGCGGGGCTTCAGGTTATCGGCATCACAGATCACAATACCTGTAAAAACGCCCCTGCCGTGCTCCGGGTAGCAGAGGAGGCCGGTCTTTTAGCTCTGCCTGGCATGGAACTGTGCACTGCCGAGGAGGCCCATGTGGTTTGCCTGTTTGAGACCTTAGAGGGTGCTATGGACTTCGACCGCTACATATATGATAACATGCCCCATATCAAAAACAAGGCGGAGATTTTCGGCGAGCAGCGCATTCTGGACCAGGACGACCAGCATACCAGTACCCTGGAGGATTTGTTGTTAGTATCCTCTTTCATTGGGGTGGATGAGGTAAAAGCTCTGACGGAGCAGTACGGCGGTACGGCCTTTCCTGCGCATGTGGACCGGGATTCCTACAGTGTGATAGCTGCCCTAGGCAGCATCCCGCCAGAAGGAGGGTATACCATAGCCGAGGTCACTCGGGACGCAGACTTGCCGGCTCTGCTGGAACATAACCCAGAGCTAAAGGCCATGGGCATTGTCCGGGACTCAGACAGCCATTATTTAGATACCTTGGCGGTTTCTCAGGCGTTAAAGATTTCTCTTGAAGAGCCCACTGCCCGGGCAGTTATTCATGCTCTACAAAAAGGCGTTTCAGGTCTTGGCACGTAAGTGAGAGGCAGAACGATCTCTGAGATCATTGCGCTGTTTTGGGTGGCTGAAGTTTTTAGAATATTTGTTATCGATAAAATATATCGATATTTTGGGAACAATTACCACTTCTATCGATAAAAAAAGATGGAAATTGTTGTTCTTTTACGAATAATTCCTTTTTGGAATTATAACTGCGAATTATTTTGATATATTTAGCTGTACAAACGAAAGTTAAGAAAGGAAGATGGACGATCATGCAAAAACGTATCAGCAGTTTGCCTTTCCATGACAC
>JAAWSH010000183.1 GCA_022801475.1 Acutalibacter sp.
ATTTCCCCCAAAATCCCACTATTTTTTGCACTTTTAAGGGCTAGCACTTCGTACTTAAATGTGATATAATATGCGTGTAAACCGTTTGTCAAATGACGAATTTTTCGGCTTGAACATTTGGTTCAGACGAATTTTAGGAAGGCAGGTAAAAATATGGGTGGATTTTTTGGGGTTGCCTCAAAGGAAGATTGTGTTTTCGATTTGTTCTTTGGAACAGATTATCATTCTCATCTAGGTACACGCAGGGCCGGCATGGCAGTGTATCATAAGGACCGGGGGTTTGACCGGGCAATTCACAATATAGAGAATTCCCCTTTTCGTACGAAATTCGACAAGGATGTTTCCACCATGCAGGGACAGCTAGGAATTGGCTGTATATCAGATTACGAACCCCAGCCGTTGATTGTACGTTCCCATCATGGGGCCTACGCCATTGTGACAGTTGGGAAAATCAATAATACAGAGCAGATCGTCACGGACCTTTTTTCCTCTGGCCACTCCCATTTTATGGAAATGAGCGGTGGCGATGTGAATGCCACCGAGCTGGTTGCCGCACTAATTAACCAAAAGGACAATTTAATTGATGGCATTAAATATGCTCAGGAGGCTATCGATGGTTCTATGACCCTTTTGTTGCTGACTTCAAAAGGGATTCTTGCCGCCCGGGACAAGCTAGGCCGCACACCAATTTCTATTGGTCAAAAAGACGGAGCGTATTGTGTCTCTTTTGAAAGCTTTGCGTATTTAAATTTGGGTTATACCTCTTACCGGGAGCTAGGCCCTGGTGAAGTGGCCGCTGTGACCCCCGAAGGAATACAGACACTGGCCGCCCCAGGCAAAGATATGAAGATTTGTACTTTTCTCTGGGTGTACTATGGCTATCCCACCTCTTCATACGAAGGAGTCAGCGTAGAGGAAATGCGTTATCGCTGTGGCGCTATCTTGGCCAGCAGAGATGATTTTGCCCCGGAAACTCGGCCAGACAATGTGGCTGGCGTACCCGATTCTGGTACCGCTCATGCTGTGGGCTATGCTAATGCCTCTGGTATCCCTTTTTCCCGGCCGTTTATTAAATATACCCCCACCTGGCCCCGGTCTTTTATGCCCACTATTCAGAGCCAGCGGGATCTTATTGCCCACATGAAATTGATTCCGGTCCATGGGCTGATTGAGGGCCGCAGCCTGCTGCTGATCGACGACTCCATTGTACGGGGCACCCAGCTGCGGGAGACCACTGATTTTCTCTATCGAAGTGGTGCAAAAGAGGTCCATGTGCGTCCGGCCTGTCCTCCACCTCTTTACGGCTGTAAATACCTGAACTTCTCCCGTTCGGCATCCCTAGACGACCTGATCTCCCGCAGGGTGATTGCCGAGCTGGAAGGTACCAATCAGCCGGAAAACATCCACCGATACGCCGACCCAGAAACCGAAGAGTACCAGACTATGGTGGACGTCATTGGCAAAAAGCTGAACTTCACCTCCTTGCGCTACCACCGGCTGGACGACATGGTGGAGTCGGTGGGCATTCCCAAATGCAGGCTTTGCACCTACTGCTGGGATGGAAAAGAGTAGCCCGTGAAAACCCCTGATTCTCAACGGCTCTACCAGAAAAAACGGCGATACCCAAGCGCTGGTGGTGGATGCCTTTACCGGGGCGCTGACAGGCGAGATACTGACTCTGAGTTATTTTGACAACCTTTCCCCCTGCCTAGACTGCCGCCGCTGCTGGGAGCGGCTTGGGTGTGCCGTCAACGACAAAATGCAGCAGGTCTATCCCTTTCTCGCGGAGTGCGACCATGTGGCGCTGGCCTCGCCCATCTGGTTTTCCTCGTTAAGCGGCCCGCTGCTCAACATGGCCAGCCGGATGCAGACTTATTTTGCCGGACGCTTTTTTCGAGGCGAGCCAGAGGTGCGCAAACCGAAAAACGGCGTGCTCCTATTGACCGGCGCGGAGCCGGGCACAGAACGGAAGCCGCTGGAAACAGCCCATATCATTATGAAGCATATGAATGTACGCTGGCCTTACGTCGCGGCCATTTGTTCCATGCATACCAATGAAGTGCCGGTCAAGGAAGATGAAGAGGCTCTTCGCGCCGCGCGAGACGCCGCTAAAACCCTGAACCAGCTTTATCATAGCATATAAAAAATGCCCTCGGGAATGCCGGGGCATTTTTTATAAGATCTCTTGCGGAATTATTTTGAGCAAAGGAGTGCCTCCGGGAGCAAAACAGTGCTCCCTACTGCAAGACTTTAGAGGGCTGAGTCTGGTCTGACGCCTCGGTCAGGTCGGAACAATCGCCACTGGACGGCACAACCCTTTTTATGGCATCTATAGGGCTTTAGTTTATTCTATGATTGTAAAATGCTTCTCACCCAAAATAATGGCCTGTTCATTGCCCAAGTGGACCAGTTTGTCCCAGTCCAAGGGATACTCCCCCGGCTTGTCACAGTTTTCGCAATGCACATGCAGCGGGCATGGCAGCAAGCCAAGACTGTCCGGCAGCGAGGTGGAAAAAATAATGCTGCCCGCGCTTACGCCCAGCACGAGCCCGCCTCTATCGATAAAGGCCAGCAGCTGCCGCCGGAAGCTCTGCTCATTGATGCGCCTGAGCAAATACTCTGTGTTGCCACCACAAAGATACACTACGTCGGCCTCAATTTCCCCGGTCAAGGGCGTATGCAGATCGTTGACAAAAATATTTTTCCGCTGAATACCACACTTAAGAAGATCATTCAAGCACTTAGGCAATACCTCAATGGCGTCTGGGTCCACCGCCGCTGTGGGAATGAACATAGCGGTTACCGCCTCCATTGGCTTGGGAAGCATGGAGAGAAATTGTTTTTCTATGGCTGGAGTTTCTAGTCCACAGGAGGTCAACAGTACATTCATGAAAAAAGCCTCGCTTTCTCTGGTGGTTTCCTGTTCATTATAACAGGCCCACACCCAAAAAGCAAGGCTTTTATCGAACAAAACTTCTGTTTTAGAACTCCGCCACACCGGTAGTACGCGGGAAAGGCAACACATCCCGGATATTGGCAATGCCGGTCAGGTACATCACCAGCCGCTCGAAGCCAATGCCAAAGCCCGAGTGAGTACAGCCACCAAAGCGCCGCAGATCCAGGTACCACCAGTAGTCCTCTTCTGTCAGGCCCAATTCTCGGATACGCTCTACTAGCACATCATAACGTTCCTCGCGCTGGCTGGCACCTACTAGCTCACCGATGCCTGGCACCAACAGGTCGGTGGCAGCCACGGTCTTACCATCGTCGTTGAGGCGCATATAAAAGGCCTTAATTTCTTTGGGGTAGTCAGTGACAAACACTGGCTTGCCAAAGTGCTTTTCGGTCAGGAATTTCTCGTGCTCGGTTTGCAGGTCCGCGCCCCAGCTGACCTTATACTCAAACTCGCCGTTGTGCGCCTCCAGAATCTTCACTGCATCTGTGTAGCTCACCCGTACAAAGTCAGAGGAAACCACGTGCTCCAGGCGATCTAACAAGCCTTTGTCTACAAACTGGTTGCAAAAAGCCAGGTCTTGGGGACAGGTCTCCAGCACATAATTTACCACATATTTGATGGTGCCTTCGATGATGTCCATATCGTCGTGCAGGTCCGCAAAGGCGATTTCCGGCTCAATCATCCAGAACTCCGCTGCGTGGCGCTGGGTGTAAGAGCGCTCTGCCCGGAAAGTGGGCCCAAAGGTGTACACCTTGCCAAAGGCCAGGGCCATGCATTCGGCCTCCAGCTGGCCAGAAACCGTCAGTGACGTGGGTTTCTGGAAAAAGTCCTCTTTATAATCAATGCCGCCGTCCTCTGTTTTAGGCAGGTCGTCCAGGTTCAGGGTGGTCACCTGGAACATCTCCCCCGCTCCCTCACAGTCACTTCCAGTAATGATAGGCGTATGAGCATAGATAAACCCGTTTTCCTGAAAAAACTTGTGGATGCCAAAGGCCGCTGCGGAACGCACCCGGAAAGCCGCGCTGAACAGGTTGGTACGGGGCCGCAGATGGGCGATGGTGCGCAGGTACTCCAC
>JAAWSH010000184.1 GCA_022801475.1 Acutalibacter sp.
TCCCTGCCGGTATCCGGCAAACAAAGGGCATCATGGCAAGACGGCGATTTTCCGAATTGGAAATACCCCCCCCATTTTATCAGCGAATATAAAGGGAATTGATATAATAGCAGAAAAACCAACTATAAGCAATTTATCAAATAGTGTATTAATGGGGCCTGTTTTGTCCATAACTGATTTAATTCCTTTCATTTCCTGTATTTATTTACAGGACGTATCCTAATAACTTATTTTGCATAAACATTAAACGAAATCGGAGGATATTCGTAGGTTCCGTCATTTGATATAATATGAAGCTTAAAACCACCGGCTTTTAGCGCCTGTTTCGTATCTGGACGTATGCGGGTTCCAGCCGCGGACTTTTCGTTAGAGGAACACAAGAGTTGGCATCGCTGACTCTACTTGCGCACAGCCAAACAAAACTTTTAAACACTCACAAGGAGGCGCGGTAATGGACCGTGACAACCATATTAATGATCCCCGGCGGCCGGCGGCCCTTCAAAGAGACGCCGCAGCCTCCCCGCCTCGGCGGCTGAACCTGAACGTACCCGAGCGCTTTGGCGGCGTTTATTCGCCGGAAACCACAGAGCGCTCTTTTAACCGCTACCGGCAGGCGGATTTTACGACTGCTGGTTTCATCCCCCAGGAGGAAGCCCCCTCATCCCCTGCTGAGCCGTACTTTTATCCAGAGCAGCAGGTTCTGAACCCGCAAGTTCTATACCAAGAAGGCCTAGAACCTGCCCAAGAGGCTACCGGCTTATACCAGCCGGCGGAAAACCCGCCCGAGGACTATGAGAGCTTTTATCCCCAGGACGATTTTAGCGGGGTCCTGTCCCCCCAACAGGACCTGAAGCAGCCGCCCCGGTCCCGGAAAAAAAAGTTTGACCGCAGGGCCCTGCTGGAACGCCGGGCCTCGGTGGTGGTCATAGCTTTATTGATCTTATGCTTTTCCGGTATGGCCGCGGCCATGTGGCTGCTGCCCAGATCCACGGAGTCAATGATTGAAAAGCGCGAGCTGGACAAGCTGCCGGAATTTTCTTTTGAAACCTACTTTTCCGGAGATTTCACTGCGGGAGTGGCCCACTACTATACTGACACCGTGCCCATGCGGGACGACCTGAAACGAATCGGCAGCCAGATCAAAAGCGTGTTCGGCCTGCCAAAAAGCGAGGGCGGCGTTAAGTTTGTGGGCAATGTAAATAAGCTGGACCAGAATAAGCCGGCCCAAAGCCCCTCCTCCGGCCAGCCTAGCGCCCAGCCCCCTGAAAGCGGCACTACCCCATCCAGCGGGGAACAGCCCCCTGTTACACCCGTGGGCAATAATGGGAACGCGGGCCTGGAGGGCGCCGCCGGCCGGCACATGGACGGCGCCACCCCTGCCCCAGCGGACAACCCCTTTACCAACCAGGACGCCGAGTACAGCGAAAAGAACGGTATTATCATTGTAAAGCAGGACGGCCACTACCGGGGCCTAGAGCTGTTCGGGGGCGGCAGCGGGGAAAGCTATGCCCAAAACCTGAATACCCTGCACAGCACCCTGGGAGACGGCGTGTCTATTTGGTCCATGCCCGCGCCCCTGGCCTGTGAATTCTATACGCCCAAAAATTATGAGAACTACACCGCCAACCATTCCGACTGTTTTGACGCCATAGCCGCCAAGCTGAATCCCGGCATCCATTCTATCAACGTGTGCCCTGTGCTTTCCCAGCATGTGGAAGAGCCTATCTACTGCCGCACGGACCACCACTGGCAGCCTTTGGGGGCCTACTACGCGGCCCAAGCCTTTGCCCAGGCGGCGGGGGTATCCTTTGACGACATCAGTACCTATAAAAAGATGACCCGGGAGGGCTTTGTGGGCAGCCTGTACTCCTTTGCGGGGGACGCGGCGGAGCTTCTCAACGACCCAGAGGAATTTGTATATTACATGCCCGGTAAAGACTATCAGGCCGTGTACTATGATACCAGCTTCAACTACCTGTGGGATGAGGACGACTTCTTCCAGGAAGGGGCCGAGGGCTCGGATTCCTATATGATCTACCTGGGCGGCGACCAGTACATTGTTAAGGCCGACACCCCCACCAAGAACGGTCGAAAGCTGCTGGTGGTAAAGGACAGTTATGGCAACACCATTCCGCCGTTTTTGGTGGGCTCCTTTGAACAGATTTATGTGGCGGACATGCGCTATATGGAGCGAAACCTTGTTAGCTTTATCAAAGATATGGGCATTACGGACGTGCTCCTTACCATGTCCTCCTATTCGCTGGTAGGGGATGCGGCGAACAACCTGGAAACCCTGATGAGCCAGAACGCGGGCGAGACCGTGACAGACGACTATACGCCGGGAGGCGGCGGGGAGGAGTAAGGCGGACGCCCACTCCCCCAACGCTTCCCCCCTTGCTCTATGAATCTCCTTTAGGACGTGATACCATGCTGGAACTGCAATATCCCTTTGACCCTGCCCGGATCCTTCGCCGCCGCAAGGCCCTGCGAAAGGAACTGCTGGCCCTGGACGAGCCCCGCCTGACCAAAAAAATCGCGGTTTTGGGCGGCTCCACCACCAGCGACATTGTAAAAACTCTAGAGCTCTTCCTCCTGGACGCGGGCATTCAGCCAGAGTTCTATGAGTCGGCGTACGCCCAGTATTTTCAGGACGCCATGTTTCCGCCCCAAGAGCTGCTGGACTTTGCCCCGGACCTGATCTTTGTGCACACCACCAGCCGAAACATTACCCACTGGCCCCAGATTACCGACAGCCCAGAGGACGCGGACCGCTGTTTGGAAGAAGAGCTGGAAAAGTTTCGGGCCGTGTGGAAAAGCCTGGAAGAGCGCTTTCACTGCCCTGTTATCCAAAACAATTTTGAAAAGCCCTTTTACCGCCTGCTGGGCAACCGGGACGCCTGGGACCACCGGGGCCGGGTCCACTTTACCGCCCGGCTGAACCAGGCCTTTGCCGCCTGGGCAGAAACGCACCAGGGGTTTTACCTAAACGACATTGACTATCTCTCCGCGGACTTTGGCCTGCGCCGCTGGGCAGACCCGGCTTTTTGGAACCTATATAAGTACGCCCTTTGTTTTGAGGCTATTCCCGCCTTTGCCTTTAACCTGGCCAACATCGTGAAGTCTCTATTTGGCAAAAACAAAAAGGCCCTGGCCCTGGACCTGGACAACACCCTATGGGGCGGCGTGGTGGGCGACGACGGGGTGGACGGCATTGACATTGGCCAGGAAAACGGCGTAGCCCAGTCTTACTATGAGTTCCAGGGCTACCTGAAGCAGCTGCAAAGCACCGGCGTACTGCTGACGGTCTGCTCCAAAAACGACCTGGAAAACGCCATTGCCGGCCTGGAGCACCCCGAAGGGCTGCTGCGCCCCGGAGACTTTATTGTCGTCAAAGCCAACTGGGAAAATAAAGACCGGAACATGATAGAGACCGCCCAGGAGCTGAACATTTTGCCAGACGCCATTGTCTTTGCGGACGACAACCCCGCCGAGCGGGAGATCGTGCGGACCCAGGTAAAGGGTGCGGCTGTGCCGGAGATGGAAGGGGTAGAGAACTACATCGCCACCATTGACCGGGGTGGGTACTTTGAGGCCACTACATTTAGCGAGGACGACCTGAAGCGCAACGACATGTACAAGGCCAACGCCCAGCGGGCCGCCCAGCAGGCCAGCTTTGGCGACTACCAGGAATACCTGAAAAGCCTGGATATGCGGGCGGTTATCGACGATTTTCTGCCCGTGTACCTGGGGCGTATCACCCAGCTAAGCAACAAGAGCAATCAGTTCAACCTGACCACCCGGCGCTACACCGTGGAGGAAATGGAGCGGGTGTTCGCCGACCCGGGGTACATCCGGCTATACGGCAAGCTGGTGGACAAGTTTGGGGACAACGGGGTGGTCTCGGTGGTTATTGGCAAAAAGAGCGGCTCTGTGCTGGATGTAGAGTTGTGGCTGATGAGCTGCCGGGTGCTGAAGCGGGATATGGAGTATGCC
>JAAWSH010000185.1 GCA_022801475.1 Acutalibacter sp.
ATACTCTATCCAACTGAGCTACAAGCGCATATTTGGTCTTTACAAAAAGAAAAGACATTTTACCAACGAAATGTAGTATACCACAAGCAAAGGAAAACTCATGTCGTATCGTGTCGAATGCTTTAATAAGTTTTAGGAATATCCGGCATACTATAAAAACGCTCTAACAGTTCGATGATTTTCTCTGAAGAAAGATTTCGGTCACGGATAAACGCAATAATCGTTTTTTCGTCCACACTCAGGTCTCCCACCTTCACTGGGTCCGCTTTCACCTTTTTAGGCGGACGGCGCGCTCCGGAATCATATAAAATAAATTGGGAATCCAAACTGCTATCCGACTCTGGGAAAAATTCCTCAATGGGCACTCCAAAAATCCGGGAGATCCGGGTCAGCGTAGCCGGGTCCGGCGTGGTCTTGCCTGTTTCATAGTACGTATATGTGGAACGGCTGATGTTCAGAATGTCCGCAACATTTTTCTGCGAAAAGCCTGCCTCTATACGCAGTTTTCGCAGTTTTTCAGCAAACGAAACGATTATATTTTCATCTTGCGCAAAATATCCCGAGTTGTTATTCATTAATTATTTCCTTTTCTTTAAAAATTCCCCATAATATCCCTTGCATACCGCACGTAAAAGTGATACGATAGTAATAATCTGCAAACTATGGTTCATTATATGCGAAACAATTTTAGAAATCCAGTAGGTTTGCAATATCTGTTTGATAGTGTGAATTATTATCACGGGATATATGCCTAAAAAGAAAAGGCAGCCGCATTTTTTTAGCGACTGCTTTTTCTATATATATGGTGAGTTATAATGTGTAAAAACTATCCTTTCAAATAGCCCAAGCAAGCAAAATATATAGTAAGGTTTGCGCAAATTACCTTAGCGCAAAAAGCATATGCCGGGCTACTCTTAATACGGACAATTTCACCTAAATCTGTTTCAAAAATAGACTTTAGAGCACACTAACTTGCTCCAGTTTTTCTCCGCATTCATCCACCTGCCGCTGAGCTCCCAGCACGCACACCGAGCCCTCTTCTGTCAACCGCTCCAGGTCTCCGGCCAGCTTAGGCAGGTCCCCGGGCATGGTCTGAAGCATCTCCCGCCGGACGCGTGCCAGCTCCTCTCGAGTAATCCCCCGCCAATACCTGGCGTCCGCTGTCTTACCCTTCAACCGGGGAGAAAGCAGTGGGTCCGACTCTGCCACAGCTCCGATGATCATACCAGTCAAATCCATTTCCTGTGCCTGGCGCAGATATTCCCCAGCCTTTTGGTAACAGTCCAGCGTGCGGCTCGCGCTGGGGTCCCGGTAGGAGTAGAATCCGCCAAAACCCGTATCCCTCAGCCCAAGCCCCACGCCGTAGGCGCCGCCCTGCACCCGCACCGCGTTCCATAGATAGCCAAGAGACACCGCCCGGGCCGCCACCCGGGACTGCCCCTGCTTGGCGGCGGGAAAAAGTCCTCCCGCCGCGGCGTAGGATACGTCTGCCGGAATGACAATGCCCTCCCGCCGGGGCCCCCAGGGTTTCACAGCGGGTCCCCCCGGCAGGGAAAGGCTGCCTTCTGGCAAGCGCGTGGCCAGCAGCCGGGCCGCCTCTTCCACCGCGGTTTCCTTTGTGCCGGTTACGCTAAGGGTCAGCGGCTTTTGGGTAAAGATCGTCCCGCTCATCTCCGCCAGCTCTTTTGCCAGGTCAGGGAAGCGGCTGTCAAACCGCTCTTCCAAGTCTTTAAGCCAGCGCAGGTATTCGATACCGCCACTATATTCCTGAACCACGCCCTCGGACGTAAAGCCCGCCTGCACCCGGGTCATGGTGGCCTGGTGGCCCGCCATGGAGATCTGCTCGGCAAAAGCCCCCCGGTGCTGAAGCAAAAATTCTCGCACCCGCCGGGGATCATCCAGCTGGGTCTGGGTCAATATTTCCGCCAATAGGGACAGGGCGTCCTCCAGTTTGCTGTCCAAAACACTGCATCCTGCGCAGAGGAAGGCTTTGCACTGGGCCGGGCTGCCCTGTTTGCCATAGGACTCCACCCCAAAGCTTACCTGCCCAAAGAGAGCGCGCAGTTTTCTTTGCAGTTCTTCCAGTTCCGTGGATTCTGTCGCTAACTGTCCCAGCAGCTTGGCCAAAAAGCTGGCGCGGCTTATCCCGGGACCGTCTAGGCCATCCAGCGCGAAATATAGGTTCAGATAAGTGATACCCCCTGTAGGTAGCCGGTGGCTGAACACCCGCAGGCCATGGGACTCCTCCATGCTCATAGGCAAGGCCTCTGGATGAGAGGAAATCTGGTCCAGCCGCAGCATGGGGATGGCAGCCAGGGCCTCCGGGGTATCCGGCGCAGCCTGCCAGGCCTCTATATTGGCCTGATACCGGCGCAGCTCCTGCTCCCGCACAGGGGTCCACTGGGCCCGGGCTGCCTGTAGACGGGCATCTTCCCTCCGCTGGCGCTCCTGCCCCAGGGTATGAGAAGGGCGCACCAGCACCCGGCAGCGGTGGGCGTTTTGCAAAAAGACCCGCTGGGCCAGCTCTTCAAAATAGCCCTTTTCGCACTTCTCCCGCAGCCGCTGGAACAGGTCCCCCACACTTAAAAAGGCCCCGGGCTCTCCCCCGTACAGCCAGCTCTGCAACACCTGTAGCCCCAGCCCCAGCCCCTGGGGCATCCGGCCAAAGTCCCGCTCCCGCTCGTTAAACTCCAGGTTATCCAGGGTGGCTAAAATACGTTTGTGGTCCAGGCCCTCCCGGGCCAGCCGGGCCAGCTCCCCATACAGCGCGTCGGAGACCTCCTGAAAACGCTCTTCCTCCACGTCCCTGGCCTCTACAGTGACAAAGGTCTGCAAAATATGGCCGCCGTTTACATCCATCACCAGGTCCCGGGCCAGGCCCTTTTCCAGCAGGCAGCGCTTTAAGGGCGCCTGGTTGTCCCCACACAGGGCGTCAGCCAGGGTGTGCAGGGCCATGAGCTCTTCCCGGTCCGCAAAGCTTCCGGCCACAAAGCCGTCCACCAGCCGGGCCCGGCCCGCCAGCTCCTCCCCGGCAGAGAGCTCATAGCTGATCTCACTGACGCCGCCGTCTACGGGCTGCTGATAGGGGATAGGCCCTGGGGCCTCTGCCCGCTGGAAACGGCATAGGTACTCCTGGTCCAAAAGCCGTAGAAGCTTCTCAATATCCATCTGACCGTCCAGGAAAATATAGGCGTTAGAGGGGTGGTACAGCCGCCGGTGGGCCTCGCAAAACTGCTCATAGGTCAGCTCGGGGATATGCTCCGGGTCGCCGCCGGAGACAAAGCGGTAGCAGGTGTCTGGAAACAGCCGGCGGGCCACCTCATAGGCCGCGATGGTGTCTGGGGAGGAGAAGGCCCCCTTCATCTCGTTAAACACCACACCCTTATAGCTGGGAGCGCCCTGCTGGTCCAGCTCATAGTGCCAGCCCTCCTGGCCGAATATTTCAGGTTTTTGGTGGATAACAGGGAACAGCACAGCGTCCATATACACCCGGGTCAGGTTGATAAAGTCCTGGTCGTTGCGGCTGGAAACCGGGTAGACGGTCTTGTCCCAAAAGGTCATGGCGTTCAAAAAGGTGTTCATAGAGCTCTTCATCAGCTCCACAAAGGGCTCTTTCACCGGATATTTCTCCGAGCCACAGAGTACGGAATGCTCTAAAATATGAAAAACCCCTGTGTCATCCCAGGGCTGGGTCTGAAAGGCAATGCCAAAGGTTTTGTTTTCGTCGGGCCGGTCCAGCCACACCAGCCGTGCCCCAGACTGCTTATGCTCCATCTCATAAAGAGTGGCCTCCAGCTCCTCCACAGGCTGAATGGCGGTTACCGTAAAATTGCTGGTCATTTGGTTCAGTTTCATTGAGAAACCTCCTTCATTTATAGTATCTAATCTTACCACAAAAGGAAAACGAAATACAGGCGCCCGGTCCATTATAGTAAACGCACTTGAAAATCGGTACATACCGATTTTCAAGCAGA
>JAAWSH010000186.1 GCA_022801475.1 Acutalibacter sp.
ACTGCGGAAAGCTGCACAGGCGGGCTGCTGGCCAAGCGGATTACGGATATTTCCGGGTCCTCGGCGGTGTTCCATATGGGCTGTGTCACCTACGCCAATGAGGTGAAGGAGCAGCTGCTGGGGGTGCCCCACAAGACCCTGGAGGAGCACGGGGCCGTCAGCCAAGAGACCGCCCGGGCCATGGCAGAGGGGATTGTCCGGGCCAGCGGCAGCAGCCTGGGGGTGGGCATTACAGGCATTGCCGGGCCGGAGGGCGGTACCCCAGAAAAGCCCGTGGGACTGGTGTACATTGCCCTGTCCGACGGAAAAAATACCTGGGTGGCAAAGCGCCGTCCCCTGGGCCGTACAAAGGAGCGGGCCTGGCATAGGCACTGCGCGGCCAGCCAAGCCCTGGATATGGTGCGTAGGTATTTGCAGGGCCTGCCGGTGGTGGAGCTTTAAAGAGAAGGACGTGAAGCGGGAGGGAAGGATGCAAGGGCAAATGTGGTTACTGTGAATTCCGTCTAAAATCGCGTGATGGCCCTGGCCCAGAAACCGGTGAAATGCTTCGTAAATAGAAAAAGAGCCGGGTCTGCCCCGGCCCCTGAAAGGCGGTCTTTTTATGAGCAATGTGGTGGGGCGCTTTGCCCCCAGCCCCAGTGGGCGGATGCATCTGGGCAACCTATTCAGCTGCCTGCTGGCCTGGCTTTCGGCCCGGTCCCAGGGGGGACGGGTAATTCTGCGCATGGAAAACCTGGACCCCCAGCGCACCAGCCGGACCTATGGGGAACAGATTCAGCGGGATCTGGAATTTCTGGGCCTGGACTGGGATGAGGGGCCCTACTGGCAGTCGGACCGAAGCCAATACTACCGGAAGTGTGTTGATAAGCTCAAGACCCAAGGGATGGTATACAAGTGCTTTTGCAGCCGGGCAGAGCTCCACGCCCCAAACGCCCCCCACGCGGCGGACGGGGACTATATCTACGCTGGCAAATGCCGAAAGCTCTCCCTAGAAGAGGCGGCGCGGCTGGAACAGAGGCGCAGTCCCGCCCTGCGGCTAAGGCTTAGCGGGCAGGAGGCCTTTATGGACCGGCACTATGGCCCCCAAAGCCAGGACCTGGCCAAAGACTGCGGGGACATTATTTTGCGCCGGTCCGACGGGGTGTTTGCCTACCAGCTAGCCGTGGTGGCCGATGACGGAGCCATGGGGGTGACAGAGGTGGTGCGGGGCCGGGACCTGCTGGGCTCGGCCCCCCGGCAGCTGCGTCTATACCGCCTGTTGGGGCTGGATCCCCCAGAGTTTGCCCACATTCCCATGCTGCTGGCCCCGGACGGCCGGAGGCTCTCTAAACGAGACGGAGACGTGAGCCTGGAGGCCCTGGGGGCCCGGGGCGTGTCTCCCCAACAGATAGTGGGGAAGTTGGCCTTTTTAGCTGGCCAGCTGAACCGGCCAGAGCCCCTTTCGCCGCAAGAACTGGTAAAGGGGTTTGACTGGGAAAGGGTGCCAAAGGAGGATGTTTTTCTGCCGGCGGAGATATTTTAGGGGCATGGGCCATGTGATTCCCCAGTTTGTCAAGTGCAGTTCGCTCCTTACCCCAGCGCGCCCACCAGGGTAAAAATACCCATTAGCACTGGCTGGTGCAGCAGATAGATTAGCAGGCTATGCCGCCCCACAAAGGCCAGAGGGCCTAGCCCGGGCTTTAACTTGGTCATGATTTTGCCTTTGTGCCCCACCATACACCATAGAAAATACCCCATCAGATACAGGAAAAGCCAGGGAGCCAGGGGAAAATAGTCCGAGGAGTGAAAGCCAGGTCCTGGCAAGCCCAGCACCGCCAGCCCCGGGAGGCTGTACAGCTGCGGCGGCAAAGGGCAGAGCACCAAACTCTCAAAGCCAAGAGAGCCATTGGGCACGTTCCGGGTGAGGAAGAACACCCCTGTGGAGAGAACCAGGCCCAGCCACGCGGGGAAGGGCTCCAGGCGCAGACGGTTCCACAGGGCCCATACCCCGCACTGGATGAGCCCCGCCAGGCCCAGCAGGTACAACACCCCAAAGAGGATAAGCTCGGAGGGCATGAACAGCGCTGTACCTAGGCTGACAACCACGCCCGCGCCTAAAATCACCAGCCCGTGGCGTACCGGGTGGTGGGACATCCGAAAGCAAAAGCCCGAGAGAAAAATAAACCCCCAGCAGATGCTCTGCTGCCACACATAGCCTGGCCAGCTGGTATACCAGGGAATGGGGCGGCCAAGGATGTGCACTACATCGTACAGCGCGTGGTAGACAATCATATTCAGGACCAACAGCCCCCGCAGAGTATCCAGCAGCTGATAACGGCCGCTCTTTTTTTGCCGAGATGGTCCCCCCTGGGCCAAGCTTGGGGAGCCTGCGGCCCAGCCCTTCAATAGCCCATCTCCTTACTAAGGGAGTCGTCGTTTTCCACCCAGTCCCGCACCCGGATGATCCGGTAGTGTTTTGGGTCGTCCCGGACAATCACCTGGGCGATGCCGCCGTTGATCACCATGCGCTTGCACATGGCGCAGCAGACAGCGTTTTTAATGTACTGGCCCGTGGCCACCTCGGTGCCCACCAGGTAGAGGGTGGCGTCGATCATGTCCCGGCGGGAGGCGCTGATAATGGCGTTTGCCTCGGCGTGGAGGCTGCGGCACAGCTCATAGCGCTGGCCCCGGGGGATGGAAAGCTTGTCCCGCTGGCAAAAACCCAGGTCCGTGCAGTTGGCCCGGCCCCGGGGCGCGCCCACATAGCCGGTGGAGATCACCTCGTCGTTTTTCACAATCACCGCGCCGTAGCGCCTGCGTAGGCAGGTACAGCGCTTGGAGACGGTTTCGGCCAGGTCCAAATAGTAGTTGATTTTATCGCGGCGTTCCATAAGGACCTCCTTTCAAAACTAGGCGCTTAGCGCCGTGGAATGCGCAAGGGTGTGGAGCGGCGTCTCGCGGCCTTGCCGAAGGCTGCTCCGTAATAAACGCCCTATTTTTATGGTTGTTTTTTTATCAAATGTCGGTCTTGCGCGCAAAGCGCACTTTTTTATATCATGGGCTACGCTGGCAGAGAGCGCCGGCTTGCGGCAAGGCTGTGGGGTGTTGCGCCTTGTCTGCCGGTTCAGCCGGTCCACGGCCTGCCTGCCAACGCTTTGTCCAAAACCCTGCCAGGGACTTGGCGGCCCCTGGCCCCTGCGTTTACTGGCAATTTACAGATCCTGGCTGTATTGGGCAAAAGTCGAAGTCCTCCTCCTGGCCCAGCCGTACCAGAAATTCACTGAGTAGTTCAATACACTGTTCCAGATCCTGCCAGCTGCCCACCTCTACCGAGCTGTGCATGTACCGCAGGGGAATGGACACCAGGGCCATGGGAATGCCCAGGCCAGCCTTGTTCACTGTGTCGCCGTCTGTGCCGGTGCGGCCCGTGGCAATCTCCCACTGGAGGGGAATGCCCAGGTCCTCCGCAGTTTGGTGGAGCAGGGCGTTCATCTTTTTATTGACCGAAGAGGCCATGCACAGCACTGGCCCGCCGCCCAGTTTTACGTCGCCGGTGTCGTTGGGGGTGGTCCCTGGGGCGTCGCTGGCCCAAGTTACGTCCACAGCAATGGCGCAGTCTGGCTGAATGCGGGCAGCCGCATAGTACGCGCCCCGGCCCGTGGTCTCTTCTCCCACAGTAGTCGCTGCGTAAATGCCCACAATTGCCCCTTTGGCAGCGGCCTTTTTGGCAGCCTCCAACACCACAAAAGCCCCCGTGCGGTCGTCCAGGGCCCGGCAGGTAAAGCAGTGGTTCAGCAGCTCCCGCACCTGCACGTCCGCGCACACCGGGTCGCCCACTGCTACAGCTTGTAGGGCCTCTTCTTTATTCTTAGCGCCAATGTCTACCAGCAGGTCAGAGACCTTGGTCTTGCCGCTCTCCAGCAAATCGCTGGAGGTGGCTACCACCCCGCTGACCCGCTTCCCGTTATGCCAAAC
>JAAWSH010000187.1 GCA_022801475.1 Acutalibacter sp.
GTTTATCCATTTCAAGCTGCGTTAGCGTTAATTACAGTTGAAAATAGGAAATATTGTGGGATCTAGTACGCGAGTGGTAGAGAGGAACGTCTAGCAGTGGCAGATAAGCTGCAAATCTAGGGATGGGGGTGCAATAAACTGCGGTTTTGTCCCAGGCCATCCCCTATTCATAGTTCCAGTTTTCTATCAAACAAACCAGCACAGTCCCTGCTCGGCATCTTGAATCCTCCCCTTGGGCGGCACTTCTCTTAAAATATGAAAAACGTTGGCATAGTCCGGGGCTGGGGAGAGAAAACCAATCATGGCCATGGGCCACCACAGGGCGCACAGCGCAGAACTGGTGGAAAACCAGAACAGCGCCAGAGGAATGACCCCTAAAGTTACCGGCAACAGGGCCATTAAAACAAAGCGCTGGCGGCTGATAGGCTCCTTGCACTTCATGAAGAAAAGAAATCCCTTTGGGATAAAGCCAATGTATACAATAGCTCCTTTGGGCTGGGGCAGGGCGTGGAGCAGTTCGTGGAGAAAGCAGGCCAGTATTCCCAGTAAAACGCCCACCGGCAGCAAAGGGGCCAGCAGGGGAAAGCGCCCGGTCAGTCGGGCTTTAATAATCATAGAGGTTATGCAGAGAAAAAATCCTGGCTGCATCCACAGGACCTGTTCCGCCACAGAAGACAGCCGCAAATCCCGGGCCCCAGCGGGCTTGGGATTCACTGCCAGCAGGTCTGGGTCGTCTGCCCGGGCAATACCTTTAAAAATAATATGCGGCATAAGAACACCTCACTTAATCCGTAGGATTTTTTGGTTTTCCACCTGGTAGACCCGGTCGCAGCGCTGAGCCAGGGCTCCGTGATGAGTGACCAGCAGTAGGGTTTTGGTCTGGTTCGCCTGGCGGATGGACTCCATCACCGCGGCCTCGGTGCCTGCGTCCAGGGCGGCGGTAGCCTCGTCCATTACCAGCAGCTCAAAATCTTTGTACAGGGCCCGGGCCAGGGCAATGCGCTGGCGCTGCCCGGCGGAGATGGCCGTACCCGTTTCGCCCACTACAGTGTCCAGGCCCTGGGGCATGCGTTCCACATCCTGCCAGATGTGGGCGCATTGTAGGCAGCGGATAATACGGGCCTGGTCCGGCCCATCCTTCCCGGCGAAAAAAGCCACGTTGTTGCGGATGGTCTCACCGTTTAGGTACACGGTTTGGGGAATATAGCTTACAAGCCCCCGCAGGGTCAGTGAGTCTATACCGGCAATGTCCTTTCCGTCATAGGAAATGCTGCCCTTTTGGGGCTTCAGCAGCCCCAGCAGCAGGTCCAGCAGGGTGGTTTTGCCCGCGCCGGAAAGGCCCACAATGGCCACAGCGCTTCCAGCGGGAATCTCCATTTCCGCATCTTCAAAAATCACCGCTTTCGGGCCATAAGAGAAACACAGCCCCCGCACGGCAATGCCCTGCTTTAGGCTAAGCCCAGGACCTGGGTCTGCCTGGGCGGCGGCTTCCGCGCTTTTAATTTGCTGGTACTTTTCCAGCCCGTCCTGCACCACCTGAAAAGAGCGCTTAGAGGACTCAATGCTGTTTAGGCTGGTGACAATCTGAAAGGCCAGGGGGGCCAAACGAATAAACGCGGTAAAATAGACCACCAGCGAGCCCAGCATAGAGAGGGCGCCGTCTCCTTGTGAGAGGAGAATGCCCAGCAGCAAAAACAGCAGAGCAGTGAGGGAATCCACCATAATGACAGACAAGACCCCTGTCTGGAAGTTGTATTTGCCCTGGATTTGGGCGTGGGCTAGACTTACGTCCCGATACTTTTCTAGGATGCCCTCCACCGGTGCGCCGGTTTTGATCTCTTTAAACACCCCGTAGGCCAGGCTAACCTGGGCGTTGGAGCGGATGGTCAGTTCCCGCATTTTTTCCCCGTACACCCGGATGCGGGACCGGTAAAACAGAAATAGTCCGGCAGTATAGGCCAGTACTGCGGCGCCCCCCAGCAGCCCCACCCAGCCCACAGCTTGAATCGACACGGCGATATACGCCAGCATGGTAGTCCCGCTGGTAAGCGCCCCCACACAGCCGGTGACAATGCCCACGCAGGCGGTGGTATCCGAGCGCACCAGGGTCAGGGCTTGCATCACGCTGCGTTGGTTGTGGCCAGACAAGTCTTCTTTCAGCAGCATCTCGTGAAGCTTTACCGATAGCTTTTGGGCTCCGGCATAGACAAAGCGGTTGGTCACCCGCCGCCGATACAGCTCGAAAAAGCATTTTGTCACCGAGAGCCCAGCCATGGCAAAGGCCTTAGCCAGCAGCTGGGGGGAAACGGCCCCCTGGCCCATAGCGGCCTGTAAAATATCGATGACGGCGGAAAAACTGATAATATCCAAAGCGGGGCTAATAAGACTGAGGACTATGTAGATCTTGCAGGCCCGGCGTTCCTTTGGGTCCAGGGCCCGCACCAGATAGAGGAAGATATTCATGGTCTTTGGCATGGGAGATCCTCCGTTCTTTGATAACTAAAGTATTACTGAGGTGAGAAGTTGTTGGTTATAATTTGAAAAACCATATTGTTCAAGAAGTACCTCAATAGGATTCACCATTCAGAAAGCTTACATAGTCAAAAGCGTCCATATACCGCCGCCGGATAAGGCCGGGCCGGAACGCGGTGATGTCTCCCAGTTGGCCGCGTTCTTGAAAGCCAGGGACAGGAAAGGCGCAAGAAATCTCTGGGTAGGGCTTGTGGGTCAAGAACACCTTGGGATAAGGCAGCTGGTCAAACCGCCGCATAATGTCATAGGTACTGCCGTCCCGGTCGCAGCCCACAAGAAAAATATTGTCCCAATTAATGCGTGCCGTCCGCCTTTGCCAGGCTGCGGCGGCCTGGCAGAAGTTGGCGTAATGGACGAAATGAATCCGCACGTCGCCCAGCAGGCCTTGGGGAGGCTCCCCGGGGTCTGGTTCTGCCGGCCGCACAGGTTGTGACATGTAATAAGGCAGATCGCCGCACATTTTTACAAAATCTTCCGCAAAAATGCTTAGGTTGGCGGTGGGGGAAAGATACGGCAGGCCCAAGTCCTTGTACATAGTACTGCCAGTACAGTTGCAGGAAATGATGCTGAAGCGGACGTTTTTCAACCGGGCGCGCCGCAGCCGGTTGTACAGGGCACGCTCTGCCATGCCAAACTGGTAGCGGCCCGCGTTCCACGCTCTTGATAAGAGGATATTAGGCATAAAAGATCTCCTCGGATATTTTAGGCAACCCAGCACACGATTTGTTGGATCTTTTTTCACCATATTGCGGTAGTTTTGCTTATCAATGGCGAGATTGCCGGCGTAAAACTGCCGCAAGCTGACAAAAAATCTGCCGCGCAACGGGCGCACAATCTTTGTGCGGTTTTGCCTTGATTATAGCGCTCATCGCCTGGAACTCACCAGTCCTACCGTCCAAGCAGATTTTTGATCGCTCTAAAGGTTCCAATGGCGGCATGGTACAGCTTGGCGGCAGACAGAAAGCCCAGGGCCCGGTACGCGGCCATAAAGGCCTTCCGGCAGCCCACAGGAGCCGGACCCTGTAACCGGGGCTGGAGGATCTCCTCTCTCGTGCAGGAAAACCAGTCTGCCTGCCCCTCCACCAGCCGCCAGTATTCCCGGGCCCGGTCGCTGTGCAGGATCATCATAGAAATGCCCATGCCGTCGTCCGCTTGGGGGCGCACCTTTTCCACACCCCAAAAGTCCCCAATGGTAAAGTCAGTCTCTCGCTGGGGGGTGCAAAATTTGCAGCTGTGGCAGCTGGGACGGATGGTACAGCCGGTGAGGAAAGGCCAAATGTATAGGTCCTGGCTTAAAGGAGCGCTGTGTTCCTGCCCTCCGGCCACAAAAGCCCGAGTGTGGCCGCTGTCCCTGGCCCGCTTGTCTCGGAAACTAAAGCTTTCCAATGGGCCATACCGGCGCTGT
>JAAWSH010000188.1 GCA_022801475.1 Acutalibacter sp.
AAAAATAATAACCGCAGCCAGTAAGTAACGCTGCGGCCTGCGGTCCCCTTTCTGTAAGAGGCTTTCTCTGGCAGAAGGGGGCTTGCTTTTTTCTTAAAAAGATGCTAGAATCAATCGGGAAACACTTCTATAATATATTATATTATTATATAGACGGAAGTCTCTAAATGAATGAGAGCTGAGCTTCGGGCCCGGGAGCCGGTGGCTTTTACACTGTTTACAGGTTAGAGCTCTAGGTTTTTGGGGATAAAGGTTCAGGGAGAAAGATATAGCCGTCCAGCTTTCTTGAACCGGACTGCCCCGCGTTTTGGCTGGTGTGAATCCCCTTTGAAACGCGGTATCCCGACCGGCAGAGAATGTCTTTGTTAAAAGCGAACGAGGGGCGGTTCTCGTTAACTTTAGTAAAATCACAAAGAAGGAAGATCATAAGTGAACAACCAGCAGGCGGAGCGGGCCGGAAACGTGGTGGGCAAAAACCACGGGGATGTGGCCATTGAAAATAAATCGTCTATCATTAAATATCTGCGGCGCAGCGGCGTATGCAGCCGGGCTCAGATTGCCCAGGCGGTGGGCCTGACCCAGGCCAGTATCTCAAAGATTATCGCCCAGCTGAAGAGCGAGGGGATTGTGTTTGAGACAGGCTTTATCGCGGGGGCAAAGGGCCGGCGTTCGGTGGGCGTGGCCCTGAACACCATGTGCAAACGGGTGCTGGGGGTGCGGCTTTCCCGGCGGTCCTTTGCCGTGGGCCTGTTTGACCTTTCTGGAAAGATGTATGAAAATGTTTCCGGGCAGTTTTCGGCCACCACCACCCTGCGCAGCGTGATTATCCGGATAAAGGAAATCCTTCGGGACTTTTTGGCCCGGTATGAGGATATTGCCGCCATTGGCGTGGCGGTGCCCGGGCCTTTTAACGTAAAAACAGCGGAGATTGCCCTGACCACCTCTATGGCCACGTCAGACTGGACGAACGTGCGCCTGCGGGAGGAGTTTGGCGAGGACCTGCCGGTAAAGGTGGTGTTCTGCCACGACGCCATTGCCGGGGCCCTGGCCAACTGGTGGTTTGGGTCAAAGGTGGATAAGTTCCGTTCCAGCCTGGTACACTTTCTGGTGGGAGACGGCGTTGGCGCAGGGTTTATTGAGAACGGCGAGGTGCACGAGAACGCCATGGGGTTTTCCACCGAAATGGGGCATGTCAGCGTGGACGTAGACGGCCCCTTGTGCGCCTGTGGAAACAGGGGCTGCCTGGAGCTGTATTGTTCTACCTTTGCTTTTTTAGACGATGTGAACCAAAGACTGGCCCGGCCAGAAGGGGCCGGCTCTGTTTTGGCCAGGCTGAGCGGCGTTACAGTACAGGATGTGTTCACAGCGGCGGCAGCGGGAGACCCCCTGGCTATGGAGGCCGTGGACCGGGTGGGCAGGTATATTGGCTATGGGGTGGTGAACCTGATCAATATTTACGCCCCGGACGTGGTGGTTGTTAGCAATGAGATGGCCAAGGGCGGCCGGCAGATCCTGGACCGGGTGAGAGAGGTGGTGCGGGAGCGGGTGCTGCCTGCCACAGCGGAAAGCGTAGCCGTTGAGCTGGAGGACGAGTGGCTGCTGGGCGACCCTGTGCTGTTTGGAGCCGGGGCGGTGGCCATTAACTACTGTCTGGAGGATCCCATGATCTTGCTGGGGAGTGGCATGGCGTAGCGGCGGTCCTTGTTTGAAAAAAGCCATGGTTGGCTTTTATAAGGACATCCTTAAATAAATCGTGAGAGAAAAGCCGTCCGGCGAGAAAACGGGCGGCTTTTTTGCGCAAAATATGAGGAAATAAAGCGGCGGACTGGTGGAAAATTGAATCTACAAAAAACAGGATAAAAGGAAAAAGCGTGCAAATACTACCTTTACCGGCGAACTGGGAAGAGATCATCTCAAAAGGATTTATCTGGAATGGGGATAGATTTGGGGATGACCGCACAAATTGCCGCAAGCCCAGGGAAGCCAAAAACCGTCACTTTTCTATTAAATATTTGCTGGAAAGGAATGCAAAATATGAAAGCTACTGGTATAGTTCGCAGAATCGACGACCTGGGCCGGGTGGTCATCCCCAAAGAGATTCGCCGCACCCTGAAGATCCGGGAGGGGATGCCCATGGAGATTTTTACCGATGTCTCCGGTGGGGTCATCCTGAAAAAATATTCTCCTGTGGGGGAGATGTCCCAGCTGGCCCAGGCCTATGCCGAGGCCCTGGTAAATCTAACGGGCTTGGCCGCCGCAGTGTGTGATACCGAGCAGATCATTGCCCTGGCCGGCCCTGTGAAAAAGGAGCTGCTGCACAAGCCTCTTTCACCCCAGCTGGAAGAGCTGGTTCAGGGCCGGCGCAGCTTTGTAACCAATTCGGAAAACACCGTGCTGGCGGCTCAAAATGTTCCCGCAGCAGCGGTGGCGGTATTCCCGGTCGTATCCTTGGGAGACGCTATGGGGGCCGTGATGCTGATTAAGGGAGAAAAGACGTCTCCTAAGCTGAGCAGCGAGGCGGCGGAAAACGTAAAGGCTGCGGCTATGTTCCTATCCCGCCAGCTGGAGGGATAGAAATCACGATGATTTTGAAAGAAAAACGGAAAAGTGCCGGGGATAAATGGGAAAACCTCTTGCTTTTCCTGAAAACAGGTGCTATAATTATTGTAAAGTAATAGTTAGGATGATGAAAGAGTGGGGCGACCCGCTCTTTCCGTTTGTTGCGGGAGATCCGGCGGGAGCGGCCTGCCCGCAAAGAAAGGCGGAGGATATGAGCGAGGCAAAAAAGCAGGGCGGTGTGGCCGCCCTGGTGCTGGAAATGGCTCGCCCCCTGGCCCAGGAACTGGGCCTGAGCATTTGGGACGTGCAGTATGCTAAAGAAGGCGCGGAGTGGGTGCTGCGGGTGTGCATTGACAAAGAGGGCGGCGTGGGCATTGACGACTGTGTGGATATGACCCATGCCCTAAACCCGGTGCTGGATCAAAAGGACCCTGTGCCCCAGGAATACACCCTGGAGGTGGCCTCCCCGGGGTTAAACCGGAAGCTGACCCGGCCCGAACACCTGGAAGCGTATACAGGCGAGCCAGTGCGCGTCCGGCTGATACGTCCTTTGGAGGACGGCCGGCGGGAGCTGGAGGGCCTGCTTCTGGGCGCGGGAGACGGCCGGCTGGAGATACAGCTAAACCAGGAAGAGAGCGTTACCCTGGAAAAGAAAGAGCTGGCATGGATATGCGCCATAGACGATGTGGAGCTCTTAGCTCCATAAGGGGGAAGCGGCATGGAAAAATTGTCCTATGACGGGTTTACCCGGGCCAGGGACTATATATTGACCCACTCGGAGGAGATTGGGCGGGCGTGGTTTCGGTACCAGTTTGAAGATAGCGGCCCCCAAGCTTTTCTGGAGGTTTTAGCCCAATACCAGAGGGAAAGCGGGGGCTTTGGCGGGCTGTATTATGAGTATGACTATCAAGGCGTGTGCCTGAAGAGCACAGAGGTGGCGCTTCGCTACCTGATGGGAATGGACGAACGCCCTGGCGCGGGCCATCCTGTTATAAGGAATACCATGCGGTTCCTTTTAGACCAGTACCGGCCTGAAATTGGTAACTGGGGCGAGGTCTTAGTGCCAGAGGTCAACCAAGGCGTGCATTGTTACTGGAGCAGCTACAAGGAAGAGGAAATACGCCCTATGGAGCAGGAAGAGCGGGTCCGGGCCTATGACGGAAACGAAAAAGCATGTTTTGCGGGGTTTGTCTCGTATTATTCCCAGCTGGTGCCAGAGGAGCTGTATCGGGACATTCTTCAATATCCGGTGGAGCATATCCTGCGGTACTGGGATGAGAAATCGCTGGAGTATGACAGGCGTATTTTTAACAAGGGCGAGCCGTATAATTTTGAGTATTTTCTGGATTTTGT
>JAAWSH010000189.1 GCA_022801475.1 Acutalibacter sp.
CTGGGCACCTCCCGCCAGCCCTTTAAGACCATCCGGGTGATTGACGAAAACAGTGTGGATAAGGTGGCGGCCATGAAGGACCACTACAAAAAAATGAAGCTGGACTGCCTGGTGATTCTGGGCGGCAACGGTACCCAGAAAACCGCCAACCTACTGCGGGAGGAGGGGCTCAACGTAATCCACCTGCCCAAGACCATTGATAACGATATCTGGGGTACGGACGTGACCTTTGGCTTCCACAGCGCGGTGGAGATTGCCACGGACGTTATCGACTGCATCCACACCACCGCCACCTCTCACGGGCGCATCTTTATTGTGGAGGTCATGGGCCACAAGGTGGGCTGGCTGACCTTGTCCGCAGGTATCGCTGGCGGCGCGGACGTGATTTTGCTGCCCGAAATTCCCTACGACATCAACAAGGTGGCCAAGACCTTGAATAACCGCATTGACAGCGGCAAAAAGTTCTCCATACTGGCTGTGGCCGAGGGCGCTATTTCTAAGCAGGAGGCCGCGCTCTCCAAGAAAGAGCTAAAGAAAGTCCGGGCCGAACAGAAATACCCCTCCATCGTCTACCGCATCGCCGAGGAACTGGGAGACAAAATCGATAATGAAATCCGCGTCTGCGTGCCCGGCCATTTCCAGCGAGGCGGCAGCCCCTGCGCCTACGACCGGGTACTGTGCACCCGCCTGGGCGCTACTGCGGCCCGGTTCATCAAGGAAAAGACCTTCGGCGTGATGGTGGGCATGGTAGGCGGCGTCACGGTGCCGGTGCCTTTGGCCGACGTAGCCGGAAAGCTGAAGTCGGTGCCCATAGATTGCGACGAGATCAAAGCGGCCCGGCAGATTGGCATCAGCTTTGGCGACTAATAGGAGAATGTTATGGCTTTTTTGAAAAAGATGGAATTCATTCCATTACCCAATGTTCGCATTGTTGGGCGAGAAGTGGTATGCTCTCTTGACCCGATAAGGGAAAATCCGGTTCCCGCTCTTTGGGAACAGTCTTTTGCTGACGGCACTATCGGTATGCTAAAGCAGCTGCCCTTAGCACTGGAAGGCTGCACCATTGGCAGGATGGGCGATGTAAAGGGCCAAGACTACCGGTACATCGCCGGGGTAATCGCCAAAGAAGGGACCCCGGTTCCGGAGGGAATGCAGTACCGGGACCTGCCTGCTTGCCAAGTGGCAAAAGGCTATATTCATGGCAACCTGCAAAACGGAGACGTGTATGGAAACGCCCACCAGCTTACCCTGGAGGGAATTGCCGCCCATCATTATCAATATGATTATAGTTTTGGCTGGAGCGCGGAGGTATACCCCGACGATCTGGATTTTGATTCAGAAGAAGGAACGGTCTGTTATTTTCAGCCGTGCAAGGAAAACTAATTTGTATCAGGAGGTTTCTCTTATGGACTATCGTATTATTTCCCTGCCCCCCTTTACCGCCGTGACCTCAGGTCCGGACCCGGACATGGACTTTTCTCCCCAGGGCCGGCTGGGAAAATTCAACGCTTATTTCAGCGCCATCACCCCTTCCCCCAGAGACGCTTTTATGCCCCGGGACTTTCTCTTCTTTAACGCCGAGGCCGGCGGTCTAGAATGGTGGTGGGCCCTGGAGGAGGGTATGCCGGACGGCGGCTTTGCAAAGGTCTCCTTTGAGGGTGGCATTTATTTGACCTATACCTACCGGGACCATGACCAGGAGGAGAATAACCGGCTCTACCAGGAGGCCGTAGCTTTTGCCAACAGCAGCGCGGTTTTCCAGCTGGACGAGCGGCCCGGGCACTACTCCATGGGGCATATTATCACGCCTCCCAAGGTCATTCCGGCCCAGGGCTTTGCCCTGATGGAGTGCTTTGTGCCCATCCGGCTAAAGCAGGACCGTAATCTATAAACCCGCAACCCCAACCAATTTTATAATATATCATGCATCAAGAAAGGAAAATCATTATGAAATTCTCAGTTAGCCTTTACAGCTTTTTCCCCGCCTTGCAAAAAGGCGAACTTACTCTGCTGGAATGCGTGGCCAAGGCCAAGGAACTGGGCTTTGACGCCGTAGAGGCAGTAGACTTTGTGTTTATGTGCTCTCCGGAGGAAATGCCCCAAAAGGCCCGGGAGCTGAAAGCCGAGGCCGACCGGCAGGGCCTGGCCATCTCCTCTTTCGCAGTGGGCGCGGACCTGCTTAACGGCATCAACGGCAGTGGTGGAGGAAAGGCGGAGATCGAGCGGGTTAAGTCCATGGTGGACATTGCCGCGATTCTGGGTGCGCCCCGTATGCGCCACGACATCACTTCCGGCAAAAAGGGCGCTCCTTGCAGCTACGCCTCCCTAGTGCCGGAGCTGGCCCAGGCGGTACGGGAGATCACCGAGTATGCCGCTGGCAAGGGCATTATGACCATGACCGAGAACCACGGCTACTTCTCTCAGGATTCTCAGCGGGTGGAGATGCTGTACAACGCCGTGAACCACCCCAACTTCGCTCTGCTGTGCGACATGGGCAACTTTATGTGCGCCGACGAGGACCCCGCCCTGGCGGTAGCCCGGGTGGCCCCCTATGTGAAGTACGTCCACGCCAAGGACTTTATTTGGAAGAGCTACAAGGACGCCAACCCCGGCGAGGGAGCCATTCCCACCCGGTCCGGCAACTACCTGCGGGGCACTGTCATTGGCCACGGGAATGTGCCGGTAAAGCAGTGCCTGCATATCTTGAAAGCGGCGGGGTATGACGACACCGTGGCCATCGAGTTTGAGGGTCTGGAGCCCTGTGTAGAGGCCGTGCGCATCGGGCTGGCCAACCTGAAGCGGTACTGGGAAGAAGCCTAACGCGGAAAGGAAGCTTTCATGTTAAAATTTGCCACCATCGGTTCCGGCTGGATTACCGATGAATATATCCACGGGGCCAAAGACAGCGGTCTGTGGGAGCTGGCCGCCGTCTATTCCCGAGACCCCGCCCGGGGGCGGGAATACGCCCAAAAGCATGGGGCCAAGCTGGTCTTTACCGATTTGCGGGAGCTGGCCCAATCGTCAGAGATAGACGCGGTGTATGTGGCCAGCCCCAACGCGGCCCACTATGAGCAGTGCAAAGCCCTGCTGCTGGGCGGCAAGCATGTGATCTGCGAAAAGCCCCTCTGCGCCCAGGCCTGGAAGGTAAAGGAACTGGTAAAGCTGGCGGAGGAAAAGGGCCTGGTTTTTCTGGAGGCCATCATGTTCCTGCACCAGCCCCAGCTGAAAAAGCTGGAGAATGCTATGGACCAGATTGGCAATATCACCATGGCGAAGTTCGACTTCTGCCAGCGCTCCTCCAAGCTGGATGCCTACCAAAGAGGCGAACTGCCTAATATCTTTAACCCCCAGCTGGAAACCGGAGCTTTAATGGACCTGGGCGTTTACTGCGTCTACCCAGTGCTGCACCTGTTCGGGACGCCCATTAGCTACCGGGTGGAGCGCACTCTGCTGGAAAGCGGCGCCGATGCCAACGGCGCGCTGATCCTCACCTACCCGGATGGACTGATCACCCTGACCTATTCTAAAATCAGTCAGGCCGGGGCTAACTCGGATATTCAAGGCGACCGGGGCACCATCACCCTTGACTCTATCTCCAAGCTAAATGGCATGGCTCTGCACCGCCGGGACGGTACGGTGGAGCCGCTGCACGGCGAGGACGAGAAATATAAGCTGATGGGCAACGAGGCCAAGGACTTCTACCGCTACATCACCCAGCCGGAGGCCAGCCGCCAGGAGTACGCCAACTGTTCCCGGCTGAGCGTGGAGGTGGCGGAGTTTCTGGAGGATGTGCGCCAGCGGTCGGGCATTGCTTTTCCCAGCGACCAAGAGACGTGAATTGCTGCAATGCCGAACCGCTTTTTATAGACAAATGTTTTTCGCGCTCAAATAAAAAGGACCCCATGGGGTCCT
>JAAWSH010000264.1 GCA_022801475.1 Acutalibacter sp.
TTTTACCGGCTTCCTGACCATTGAACGTGAAGTAGGTGACGATCCGGCCAAGGATATCAGTATGGCAGTGCAGTTCTTAAAAGAACTAATTCAGTAAAGAACAATAGAAGAGCAGCTGCGCCGATAAGTCTGTACTACTGACTTTATGCGCAGCTGTTTTTTTACAAGAAATGGGTTGTAAATTGGCGCAAAGGGTGGTAAAATTCTTATTGTCGAGCTAAGGGGTATGAAATTCTTGAATTTTCCCTCAAAAGTGATAGCTGCTGACAGAAGAAGCTATAAGAAAGAAACGGAGGACATAAACATGGAGGGCGAATCACCCAAACATCTCTGGCCATTAAAGGTTGACGCGGCCGGAGTAAAGAAGTTTTTGACGATTAATGCAGGCGTTTTTTTGCTATCGTTGGGTGTGTACTTTTTTAAATTCCCCAACAACTTCACCACAGGCGGTGTTAGTGGTTTGTCTATTATTTTGGGCAGGCTTATACCAAATCCAATACTCTCCCCAGCTACAATGATGTCTATTATCAATATTGCCCTGCTGGCAGTGGGCTTTATTTTTCTAAGTGCGGATTTTGGGTTTTGGACCGCATACTGTAGTATCATGTTTTCTTTGGAAACTTGGCTGATGGAAAAAATCTTCCCCATGGAAGTTCCTTTTACCGACCAACCCTTGTTAGAGTTATGCTTTGCCATTATGCTGCCCGCAGTAGGGTCAGCATTACTGTTTAATAATAATGCGTCCAGTGGCGGCACAGATATTGTGGCAATGATTCTAAAGAAGTACACTGGGTTGACAGAGATTGGCAAAGCACTTTTTGTCAGCGATGGCCTAATTGCCCTCTCCTCCTGTTTTCTTTTTGGTATGCGGACTGGTCTTTTTTCGCTGCTGGGCTTGTTTCTTAAGGCGTTTGTGGTGGATTCTGTAATTGAAAGCATTAACCTGTGCAAATTTTTTGCCATTGTCACATCAAAACCCCAGGAAATTTGTGAATATATTATTAACGACCTGGGCCGTAGTTCTACGGTTATCGACGCAATGGGAGCATATACCCATGCGGGGTGTAAAGTGGTGCTCATTGCATGCCGTCGGGGCGAGGCAGTGCGTTTGCGCCAAAAATGTAAGCGGATTGACCCCAACTGCTTTATGTTTATTACCAATACCAGCGAAATTATCGGCAAGGGTTTCCGCTCGGTGTAGAGAAGAGGCCTAGAAAAGAACAAAAGGAGGACTACGGTGGACAATCAGTATAAAGATGAATTTTTTGAGATATTTCAGCAGCATGTAACCCGTGAAGGGAGTGAAAGGCTATTAAACTGGCTAGCGGGCACCGACTTTTTTACCGCGCCGGCCAGCACGAAGTTTCACTGTGCCTGCGAGGGCGGTCTGGCCATGCATAGCCTAAATGTATATCATGTGCTGAGAAATAAATACTTTAATGAGGGAGACAGCGAAGAGAGCTTTGCTCTTTGCGGCCTGCTTCACGATGTGTGTAAGGCCCAGTTCTATAAAATTTCTACCCGCAATGTAAAAAATGATGAGACTGGCCAGTGGGAGAAGCGGCCCTTTTACTCTGTGGAGGATGCCTTTCCCTATGGACATGGAGAAAAATCCGTGTTTCTAATTGAACGTTTTGTTCGCCTGAAGCCTGCCGAGGCTATGGCTATCCGCTGGCACATGGGAGGCTTTGACGAGGCGGCTCGGGGAGGCAGCTTTGGGGTAAGCCTGGCATATGACCGGTATCCTCTGGCGGTAAAGCTCCATCTGTCAGACCTGGAAGCCACCTACTTGTTGGAGCATGGCACATCGGCGGTGCCCAAGTAGCGGGCTTTTGAGAAAGGAGGCGAGGCTATGGACGCGATAGCGGCCTTTGATTTAACAAAACAGTATGATGGAAAACCAGCCCTACAGGGCATTAACCTACAAGTGCCGGAAGGCCGGGCCATGGCCTGTGTGGGGAAAGAAAATGCCGGCAAGACCACTTTGGTCCGGCTGTTAGCGGGGCTACGTAGGCCCACCTCCGGCGAGTGCAGCGTGCTGGGGCTGGCTCCTGCCTTTGAGGCAGCTCGACTGCACAGCATGGCGGGCGTGGTGCTGCACACGGCCCGACTGTACGATACGCTGAGTCTTTCGGAAAACCTACGGTTTTTCGCGGGGATTCACGGAGTCACAAAGAACCAGGCGGTGGAGCGCTCCTCTGCGCTGATGCATCGGTTGGATATTTGGGAGGAGAGGGACAAGCGTCCGGCCGATTTGCCAACCGGAGTGTTGCACCGGGCCAGCTTGGCCCGGGCGTTGATGCATCGGCCCCGAGTGGTCATGATCGACGAGCAGGGTGCGGGAATGGACCGGGAAACCACTCAGCGGGTGGGAGAGCTGGTAAAATATAGCGTACAACAAGAGGGCGTTACTGTCTTAATGTGTACGCAGAATATGCAGTATGTGCAGGAAATCTGTGATGGCTTCGCTTTACTGTACCAGGGAATTCTATTGGCCCGGGGAGACATGGAGACTTTACGGATGGGGGGAGGCCTGCGGCTGAAGGCTGCGCTGCGTATGGCCCCAGGAGAGGCGGGACCGCAGAATTTCCACTTGGTGGGGGATCAGTGGCAGCGGGAAATACAGTCGGAAAGCGAAATGCCCAAGCTTATTGCCCAGGTAGTGGGCCAAGGGGCTAACTTGTACGAAGCCCGGGTGGTGCGGCCGGGTTTGGAGGAAATTTATCAGGCCTATTTGGACAGAGGCAAACGAAGGGAGGCAAGCCTGCATGCCGAAACAAGCCGAGAATACACGGCCGACCCACGTCCAGAGGATGAAGCAGCCGGCACGTAAGCGCAGATTCATTTCATCAGCGGAGATTTTGCTGGTGCGTAAGGATATGGGGGACATCTGGGCAAAGAACAGCCAGAGAGTTTTGTTAATGTTACTACCCCTCACCTTGGCGGTGGGGCTGCCGGTAGTATACTTTGCGGCTATTTCGCTACTGCCGGTGGAAGCTGGAGCGAAAATGCCCCAGGCTCTGCTGAATTTGCTGCCCCCCTATGCCGTAGGGCTGGACTACCGCCAGACTTGGTTGGTAGCGTTTACGGATCTTCTGTGTCCGTTGTTGTTATCCTGTGTACCGATATTAACGGCAGCGGCTTCGGCTAGCTTTGCTTTTGTCACGGAGCGGGAGCGGGGCACCTTGGAGACCCTGCTGCTTACCTCTTTGGACGCTAAGTCGGTATTTCATGCCAAGGTGACTGGCTGCACCATTCTTTCGGTATTGATTTCGGCGGCAGCTTTCCTCATGTTTTTCCTTACAGCCTTTATCGCCGACCTGTTTATGGGTACTCCGGTGTTTTTTAGCCTGGAGTGGCTGGCGCTTCTGCTGCTGATTTTGCCGGTATTGTCTTTCTTCTCTGTGAATTTTGTGGCTCTGATTATTACCCGGGTGCACAGCACGGTGGAGTCTTTGCAGACAATGGGTTATCTAATCCTGCCGGTGGCGGTATTATACCTGGTACAGTTTACCGGGATGTTTCGGGTGAACTTTTGGGTGCTGCTTATTTTGGCCTTGGTGCTGGGAACAGCGGATATTGTGCTGTTCAATATGGCGGCCCGAAGTTTTGTCCCAGAGAAGTTATTAGAGGACCGGGTGGAGGAGTAAGAGCTTTCCTCTTGACAGCAAACTATAAATCTGCTAAATTATGAGTAATTATATTTGAAAGGATGATGAATATGGAAATCCATTTTTCTCCCAAGGGCGTTTGCAGTAGGCGTATTGACATTGTTTTGGATGGCGATGTGATCCAGTCGGTGAAGTTTACAGGCGGATGTAATGGCAACACCCAGGGCATTGCGGCATTAGCCCAGGGCATGACAGTGAAGGAGTATATTGACCGCTGCAAAGG
>JAAWSH010000190.1 GCA_022801475.1 Acutalibacter sp.
CCCCGCTGGGCAGCTCCGCCCTCTCTCCAGTGCGCAGAGACTTGATCCACGCCTTATGGCCTTCCAGCAGGTCTATGGCCCCGCTTAGGTTCATGCCGCCCAGGCTATTTTCCAGCTGGGCCACACAGCGCCGGGCTTTTCTCACCCGGTCCAGCTCCTCTTCCAGGGGGCAGGGGGTCTTTTCCGCCTGGCTCCGCAGGGCCGTCAGGGCCCCAGTCCACGCCTCTGCTTCTTGAAACCGGTCCAGGGCTTCCCGGGCCTGTCTCTCTTTATCCAGGTCTTTGGCTCGTTCCAGCTCCTTTTTCTTTTGAGGCCAATCTTCCAGCGCGTGCTTCTGTCTTGTCCACTCTGCTTCCAGCCGTTTCACTGCCTCCCGCCGTTCGCTCCGCGCCTCCAGCCGGCCGGCCAGCTCCCCAAACCGGCGGCAGTCCTCCTCGGCCGGCAAAAAAAGCTTTTCCGCCTCCGCATACTGTACACTGGCCTCGTCGGCCTCCTTTTCCAGCCGGGAGACCTCTTCCAGCGCGGCCCGGGCGTCCTCCATCCTATAATAGCCCTTTAAAACGCTCCCCAGATCCTTAGACCACCGTCCGTTTCTGCCCCGGACCGGCGCGCTTCGCTGGAAATCCCAGTGCTTTCCCGCAATTTCTTCAATCTTCCCCCGAATGCCCCGTTCTATGGCCTCTAAAGAGGCTCCACCGCTTTCGGCAAAGGCCTGGGCTGCCACACCGGCCAGCTCCTGCTTGGCCTCGCTGCTCTCTTTATGGCTTAGCAGACTTTGCAGCGCTGGCTCCAGGTTCTTTTGAGAAGGAGACAGCAAATCGCTATACACCCCTTCGCCATACCGGAGCACATCCTTAAGAATCCCATCAATGGCATTTTGGTCGCGCAGCACTCCCTGAGGGGTGGAAAGGGTGCAGCAGGGCCGGGGGCCCCACTCCTTTTCCAAGCGGTAGGGGCCCGCTTCTGTCTCTATACACACCGTTCCATCGGCAAAATCCCCCGCCTGTCCGCCGTCCCGGCGCTCACTGGGAAAGTAAAGGCTGCGAAACTCCTTGTCCCGGCGGTTGTCCAACTTCGGGCTTTGGAACAGGGTGCGCAGCAAAAGATTCACCAAGGTCGTTTTGCCCGTCTCGTTTTTGCCGAAAAGGACATTCACCCCGTCCTCCAGCTCCACCCGCCGGTCCCTCATTCCCGCAAACTGGGTGCAGGAAATACTTGTTATCTTCATCTCAGCCGCCTCTCTTTAGGGATTTTAACAGTTCATAGGCCAGCTGGGCCTCTTTGGGCTGTGGCAGAAGTTCCTCCAGCAGGCCCGCCGCAAAGGAAGTCTCTGGGAACTCCGCCTGGATCAGCTCCCGGGAAATCAGCCGGCTTAAACCGTGGTCATGATAACTGCCCTCTAAAAAACGTGCCAGGGCCTGGTCCAGCAGCTCCCCCCGGCGGTCGTATTCTTCAGCGGTTACCGCCCCGCTCAGAACCAGTTCCACCACCGAGCCGTTCCTCATGCCCTCCAGTTCCCGAGCCAGCCGGGCTTCCAGCTCCCCGGCGGAGACCGCCAGCTCCTTGCGGTAAAACCGCAGCTCCCCTGGGGCCGTCTTTTTGGCTCTGGGATTTTTATTTTCGTCTATTTCTATGATAAAGCAGCCGCCCTCGGTCCCGCAGGCCACGTCCTTTTGCACATGGACCCCGGCATTGAAGATCCTTCCGGTTTCAGTAAAAACATCCTCCTTCAGGCCTCGGGGAAAGGGCACGTGGGTGTGGCCTACAAGCCACAGGTCCATAGGCAGGGCTTCCAGCTCTTCCCGGGTCATCAAAAAATATTTTCCCTCGCTGTCAATGGTCTCTCCCTCCACCGCGCCGTGGGCCATGCCGATATGGTACGCGCCCTGGGGCAGGGCAGGCAGGGCCTTGATCCAGCCCAGGTTATTTTCCCCTGGGGCCGAGTGCAGGGAAGTACACCCCGCCGGGTAGAGTACCACCTCCTGGCCCTCTATGTTCAGGCAATAGGGCCTGTACTGGCTAAGCAGCAGAACATTGTCCCTAGCACCCAGCTCCGCCTGGAAATACTGCCAGAGCTTCGCGTCCTTATCATAATAATCATGGTTTCCCGGCAAGACTGCCACGGTGCCGTGAAAAGCGGAAAGCATATCCAAAACAGCGGCTACATCCCGTCTCAACACACCATAATTGTTCTCAAACAGGTCCCCGGCCACTGCCAGCAGGGCGCAGTCCTCCTGGTTTGCGGTATCCACCAGGGTCTTGACTGCGGACAGCCGGGCCTGGGCCAAAGCCGCTGCCTGGGGGTGTCCGGCGTATTTCAGACCAATGTGGTTGTCCCCGGTAAGTAGTATCCTAAGCATCCTGTCACACCTCGAAAGCCTGTCCTGGAGCAGACACATCCATCACCTTTTCCGCATACTGCCGGTAAGTAGGCGTGCTTTTGAACAGCGGCACCACGGAATAGTCGCCCCACATGTGCATGGGAAAGACCTTCTCCGCCTGGGTCGCCTCTAAAAAGTACTTCATGCCCAAGTCAAAGTCAGCCTCCTGCCGGGGGTCCAAGGGTACAAAGGCCACATCAATGTCCTTTCCCTCCAGCAGGGCCAGCTCATCCCTGTACTGGCGGGTCATCTGGTCGTTTTGGTAGCGGGGCGCGCCATCCCATACCCAGCAGTTCAGGTCGCCGGCGTGGTACAGGGTCTTGCCCTCACACTCGACCATGAAAGCCACTCCCTGATCTGTGGACCGCAGCGTGGCGATCTTCAGCTCATCTATCTGATAGGCCCTGCGGGGGGCTACGAAGAGGGTATGCTCCCGCAGCTCCTCCGGCACGCGGCTCTCCCAGATGTCGTCAGAGAGCAGAAACCGCACCTGGCGGCCCTTCTTTGCCAGGCCGAATACAGCGGGAGAGAAATGGTCGCCGTGACAGTGGCTGGCAAAGACATAGAGGGGCTTGGTGCTTTCCGGCACATCTCCCTCGTAGTAGTCAAACAGCAGGCAGCAGGAATCCAGTTCCACGTGGTAGCAGCTGTGCAGGATAAATGTGATTTTCATAGCGAGCCTCCTTGATAAAGAATTGAGTAAACCGTAAAAATTAAAGAGCCAGGTCGCTGGGAAGCGCCAAAGGGGCCCAGCAGGGCCGGTCCCTAAATACTACAGATACCGCATATGCTTGCCCTTTCCAGGGCGGGTCTCCGTGGTTTTGCTCATCATGTGCCGGGGCCGGAACTTTCTCCGCACGTGCAGCAGGCGGGCAATGGCCTGTCCCTTTGGCAGAACCACCACGTCGTCATAGGTCACTGCTTTAAAGAGCACCACGCACACTCCGTAGACCGCTACCGCCACGACAATGGCGAACACTACCGCCATTCGGGGAGAAATCACCAGGCACAGCCCCCAATAGGCGGCATAGGACACCGCCCCCATTACCCCTGAGGACAGCAGGATGGGCAGTGCGGTGACAATGATTCCGTCCAGGTCCGGCAAGGTCTCCCGCACGGCCAAAAGGTTCAGCACCATGATCAAAAGATACGAGGCCACCGTACTGATGGCCGAACCCATTACGTTCATCTCCGGAATCGCGATGAGAAAATAGGAAATAGCAATCTTTACCACGCCGCCAATGGCCATGTCCACCACCGGGCGGGTGGTCCGGCCAAAGGATTGCAGGATCGCATTGGTGGTCAGCAGCGTACTGTTAAAGGCAATGGCTGTGGAGAGTACCATGAGCAGCCGGGCGGCCCCAGCCGCCTCTTCCGGCTTATTGAACAGCAGCAGCTGGCAGATAGGCCCCGCAAACACGGACATGCCCACACTGGCGGGAATGG